>JAAURL010000200.1 GCA_012032235.1 Akkermansiaceae bacterium
ACGCCCTGGGTAAAATGCCCATAAATTTTTTAAGCCCTGAAAGGGCGTAATGTGCAGCAGCATTCATCGGTAATAGGTGAATTTTTTCGGATCGAAGGCTTCGCGGACGGCCTCGCCGATGAAAGTGATGAGAACGAGTAGGCCCACCAGCACGATAAAGGTAGAAGTCACTAGCCACGGCGCGGATAAGTTAGAAAGTCCATCATTTAGCAAGCGCCCCCAAGTGGCGTATTCAGGCGGCAGGCCGAAGCCTAGATAGTCGAGTGAAGTGAGTGAGAAAATGAGCCCAGACATCGTGAACGGCACCAATGTCACAATGATGGAAATGGTATTCGGTAAGAGATGGCGAAAGAGGATTCGCGGGGTGCTGGCTCCTAGAACTTTCGCAGCGGCGATGTAGTCGCGCTCCTTATCTCGATAGGCGGCGGTCCGCATGAGATAGGTCATGCCCATCCAGCCAAAGACGATGAGGATCGTGAGGATGATCGGGAGACCTTTGAATTTCTCCGGCACCATGCTGGAGAAGATGATGACGATGAACAGGAAGGGAACGTTTGAAAAAATTTCGATGAGCCGCTGGGAAATCAGATCGAACCAGCCGCCGAAGTAACCCATCATCATACCCAGCGTGATTCCGATAAAATATACAATCGGGAGATAGATCAGAGCAGCTTTGAAATTCACCTGCAGCCCACCGTAAAGATAGGAGAGCACATCGTAGCCTTGGGAAGTGGTTCCTAGCCAATTTCCTTCCTCAGGAATCGGCGGCGCAGGATGGTATTTCACGGCGCGGAGATCGCTGGTTTCTTGGGAAAGGAAATCGGCCTTTTCGCCAGCGCCGCTGTAGCGTTCTGTGACAGGTTCTCCGTTTTGGTAATCCGCGCTGTAGACGGGTTTTCCGGCGGCGTCCCAACCATCAGTGGCACCTGTTAGTTTTCCTTTGCGCATGGTGTGGCGGAGCTGCATTTTCCCTTCCGCCGTGTCGTAGTATTTTGCCACCAGTCCCCAATAGGGTTTTCTGCTACTGCCTTCGTAGTAGATGCCATCGCGCTCAGTGAGCTTTTTCGAGCGCGGCGGTAAAGTATCTCCTGTGGGATCATAAGGGACGAGTGGCATGATCACGCGATGTTCTCCCGTTTCTTTCCACAAGCGTTTCAGTTTGCGATAGTCGGCGGGAGCTTCGGCGGTTTCTCCATTGATCCCGAAATCTTTATTTTTCAGCTCCTTCGGCATGAAGGCAGGGAACGTCCACTTGCCTCCGTAGTTCACCGCTAGAGCTCGCTTGCCGACGATGGCTTGATCCAGCATGGCGATGAAGCCGAGGACGAGGAGGAGAATTAGTGAGTAGTAGCCGCGCTTGATTTCACAGAAACGCTTTATCCGCCGTGCTGTGATCGGATTCGGCGGGCCGGAGGTGAAGGAGCGAACAATCATCCATAATCCGCCAACGATCAATAACACGGTGCAAAGCCAGCCGAACCATGGGAAGCCGCTGCTCGCCATTTTTAAAAACGGCACTTCTCGACTTACGGTAAAGAACCACCGCGCTGTCGGCAAAGCCACGCCCATGCACTCGCCAATGGCAGCGAGAGCACCGAGTAAGAGACTGAAAAGTCCGAGAAGTCGCATGGCGTTATTCAAATTTGATTCGCGGATCGACCACCGCCACGCAGAAGTCAGAGAGGACTTGGCCGATGAGCATCAGGAAAGCTGCAATTGTTAGAGTGCCCATGATCACTGGCACATCGCGGGCGAGCACGGCTTGGTATTGCATCAAGCCGAAGCCTTGGATGTCGAAAACTGTCTCGATCAACATCGAGCCGCCCACGAAGATACTGACGAGATCGCCAAAACTGGTCGCGATGGGAATGAGGGAATTGCGAAATGCATGCCCGAAGACTGCTTTGCGGAAGCTGGCTCCTTTCGCCACAGCCGTCCGCATATAATCAGAGGCGAGATTATCCATCAGGCTATTTTTCATCATCATCGTCATCATCGCGAAGGAGCCAACCACGTAGCAAGTCAGCGGGAGCACGGTATGATGCGCCAGGTCTTTGACTTTCTCCCAATTTCCGAGCTGCTCAAAGCCAGGGCTAGTCAGGCCAAACAGCGGGAACCAATTCATCCGTGCTCCCAGATGGACCAGCAAGATCGCACCGAGCGCGAATCCAGGGATCGAGTAGCCAAGGAAAATCAGCACCGAGCTCCAAGTATCGATGAAAGTCCGGTGCTTCAATGCTTTCAAAACTCCCAACGGTAGACACACAGCGTAGGTCAGAAATGCCGTCAGCAGGCCGAAGTAAATCGCCACGGGCATCCTCGTGAAATCATCTCGCCAACCGGGTCATTATAAACGGTGGAGCGCCCCAGATCTCCCTGTAAAAGGCCGGAAAACTGCGTCTTATAAACGAGTGCCCGCGGTGAATAAGCGGGAGCTTTTTCCGCGCCAACATTCCGGCGCATGAAGCGATCTTGACGGTCTTTCTCTGTCTCGTAGCGGACTTTCCAGCCGTCATTTTCTATCGATTTCCCGGTTTCCACAAAAGTGGCAGAAGCAATTTTTTCTCCCTCCCGTTTTACCCGCACCGCACGACCATCGCCCCTTAGAACAATCTCTGTGGTGGTCCCTGCATCGACGCTCCCGCCGATCGTTTCCTCACCACGATCACCGTATTCTCCCTTTGAAATACGGACTTCCCGCGGGAAAATCCCCAGCCACTGGGCGTAGGCAGTGAGCGTTGCTTTATCCAGGCCGAACTGTTCTTCCAGCTCTTCCAGTTGCTCCTCGCTCAGGCCGCCTTGAGATTGGTTAGAGGAAGAGCGTTTCCCTCCTTTATCATCTCCTCCCGCTGCTTGCTGCAGCATCCGGTCCATCGGTCCACCAGGAACGAAGCGGGTGATCGCGAAAACAAGCAGCGTGATGCCGAGCAAGGTCGGTGGAATCAGTAACAAGCGCCGGAGGAAATAACTTTTCACGAAGGGTTGCACTGCGTTTCTAGTCGCACCTCAGCGACATGCAAGGGCGAAGGCAGCGAATGGGAGCGTCGCACAGCCTAGTCATTGCCTATCGTTTGTGAAAACAGCCAAAGAGCGATGAGTGTCCGAGGTGGTGGGATTCGAATCCCCGTGTTGCCTCATTGAAGCGGACACCGAAAATATTTCTACAATCGACTGAATGGAGGGTGAGTTACCAAGAAGCAATCAAAAAGCCCCCGCCGCAGGTTGTGCGGTGGGGCTGTCTACTTTGAATCAATATGAAAAAGTAAGCGCGAAGGTTATTGGCCACTGGCTGCGCCGTCACCACGTAGGTCTCCATTGGTAATGGTGATTATCCCACCTCGTGCTGAACCAAGAGATCCTCCTTTGCTCGCTGTAAAATTCCCAGTCCACGTCGTTCCATCTGATATGGTGCCAGAGCCTTTCGCAGTTCCTGTGGAAATGCTTCCAAAGCGCTGAGTTTTAATTTTTTTGAGCTTCCAGTGAATTGCATGACTACAGGAGGATTGATCGAATTGCCGAGTAGGTCACGATTCCTAGCTGCAGTTCCTCTGATATTTCCTTTCGCGTCGACTTTAAAGCGTATCGGGCTGTAGGAAACGAAAATGGTGCCATCAGTGCTTTCCATATTGGCAATCCCATCGTAATTTCCTTTAAAAAGTTTCGCTTTTGCTTGGGCAGATGCGGAGGCAACTGAGAAAACAAGAGCCAATGCGGCGGCGGCTATATATTTGATCATGGTGTTCATGGTGTTTAGGTTGGTCTGTGGTATTTTGGAGCTTTGTGCACCTGAGAGACGATCCGATATTTTTATGAGATTGGATCGCTCTTTTTGCGAAGATTTGAATTTTAAAATTTCGCATAAGAGAAACGGCTTCCGCAGCTAGCGCAAGGTGAATTTTTTCTGACCTGATCGCCAAGAAAGGGCGATACGCAACTATTTAGAATCAAGGTCTCAATCATCTCAGGAAAACTCTTGAAATCTGTAGGTCTTGCTGAGATGCGCTGATTCATCGCGCTGGACTCCGGCGTTTGGCTTAGGCAAGACTTTCCGTGTCATGAAGCCACGATTCAGTCCGCAGCACGGGATGCAAAATAAGCAGGCCCGCGAAAATCGCCATGTTCAGACGGTGGAAACGATCACCCCATCGCTGGATGAAGATGATGTCATGGCCATCGTGGCGGAACAAGCTACTCCTTTTGTGCTGATTCTCGATTGTGTGCAAGATCCTCACAATCTCGGCGCGATTCTGCGCACGGCGGACGCAGCGGGTGCGCACATCGTGGTGGCGCCAAAGGATAAAGCGGTGGGAATCACAGAAACGGTTAGGAGAATTTCTGTCGGAGCAGCGGACTATGTGCCCTTTGCACAAGTGACCAATCTAGCGCGGACAATGGAAAAACTCAAAGCCGCCGGAGTCTGGATCGTGGGCACGTCAGATCATGCAAAGGCGAAGTCGATCTATGAGTTAGATTTGAAAGGGCCACTCGCGTTGGTCTTAGGCGCGGAGGAAAAAGGGATGCGCCGCCTAACAGAGGAAAATTGCGATTTTCTCGCCTCGATCCCGATGGCGGGAAAAGTCGAGTGCCTTAATGTTTCCGTGGCGACGGGAGTTTGTTTGTTTGAGGCGGTGCGACAGCGCCGGATTGCGAGTGAATGAGCCAGTTCGGGTGCTATCAGATTTGCACCTTGGTCATAAGGTTTCCCGAATCGAAAATGTCTCTGCGTTAAGACCATTGATCGCGGGAGCTGGGACTATCATTTCAATGGAGATACTTGGCAAGAGCTGGCGAAAGTTTTTCTGAAGCGTGCCACAGAAATGTTAGAAGAACTGCGCTGGC
>JAAURL010000201.1 GCA_012032235.1 Akkermansiaceae bacterium
CACGGTAGTCATTCCGAAAGGTCTCTCCCTCTCGCACTAACAGATCGATGCGATTATTGACGAAAAATCAGAGGCTGGACGGAGCTTTGAATTATTCTTCGGCCAGACGTTGATGGATTCGACTTCGACACGGCTGCCAAATAAAGCGCCACGTCGGATCCTTTTGCATAAATTTTCAGCCTCTCCCGGTGTCTCAGCTCCAGCAGCTAACAAGCTACGCAGACCTTCCTTGATGAGGTCGAATCGCTCAATCTGCTCTGGCGTGATTGGCCCATCCTTTGACCTTGCGCGGTCGATATGCCGCTGGAGTCGAATCCGTTCTTTTTCAAAAGGATTCTCTGTCGCCTGAGATACGATCAGCGCTTCGTAAGCATAACGCAGCGGCATGATGTAGGCAGGAACAGGAACTCCACCGCGCTCACGGATGGATACGGCATCTTCAAACAAACCGTGATTCATTTCTTTAAATGGCACCAATGCCCCGGCGAAAAGCATTTGCGGAACTAACAAGAGTGGAACGGATGTGAGCGCGGCACGTTCTGATTTCACGATCGAAGAAACCACAAGCGCCAGAGCCGTTCCCGTCCATGCAGTTAGGGTCATCCAGATCCATAAATTCAGAAGCATTCCCTGGATCTCCAAAAAGTAATTTCCAACTAACAGATAGATAAAACATTGCAACGCTGCAACGATGGCCAGCGCGGAAAATTTCGCGATCACGTAGGATCCCGCTCCCGGCTGGCAATTTCGCTCCCGGCGCAAAATGGGACGATCCCGCAACACTTCCGTCGCGGAATTTGTTAGGCCTAGAAACATCGCCACCGTGGCACTTAAAAACAAGTAAGCGGGAATGTGCAATGCGGTCGCAAACTCGTAGCTTCCCGATGGCGATGACCGCAGTGTGATCGCGATCAGCGCAGCCAATATCGGCGCTTCCAAGCAAGTGCTATAAATCGTTCCTCGATTTCTAAACTTCGATAACACTGACCGCAGGAAGTGCGTCATGAAAACCGTAAAAACAGCGCGCAACCTCCTCACAGGTTTTGCAGGCACTGGCAAATGACTTGCCTCTGCCATTTCACCCAGCTTGGTGACTGGACTGCTCCCGTGCTGCAGGGAAGCCATGAGATCTAGGCTCTCAAAACGCTCTTGCCAAAACGAAGGCGGGAATCGCCGGGCAGCGCCCGTATTCGCTCCTCCGCCGATCGAACTCAACGGTGTTTCTAACACATCGAAAACAAAATCCGCGCCCAGCGGAGATTTTGCCGCAACCGATGGATGGGAAATGCCGAGCTCTTCGCAGGCATCACGGAAATAACTCACCATCGCCGCAGGAGGACCGAAATAAGCAAGACGACCGCCGCTATCTAACAAAAGCACTTTATCAAATAAGCGCAAAACTAACGCTCCCGGACGGTGCAACGATGCGATCACGATTTTCTCCCGTGCTAGGGAACGCAGTGTTTCCGCGACATGCTCAGAATCCTTTGAAGACAGCCCGGAAATCGGCTCGTCGAATAAGAAAACTTCTGCCCTACTGCCTAAATCCACGCCTAAATTTAACCTGCTCCGTTCTCCTCCCGAGATCGTCTTTTCTCCCGGTGCACCGACTTTTCGCTGTGCGATGGATTGCAGGCCCAGCTCAGCCAACATGCTATCCACACGGCGCTCGTGTTCTGCTAGGGAAAGCCCAGGTCTGCGGATGGTCACCGCGTGGCGTAAATGCTCCCGCACCGTGAGCTGCGGATTCAGTGCCTCCTCCTGCGGCATGTGGGCGATGAATGGCACCAAACGCTCCCGCCGATCATATAGGGAAATTCCGTTCAATTTCACTTTCCCTCGTGATGGCTCACGCTGGCCTGATAGGACAGAAAGCAGGGTGCTTTTCCCGCTGCCACTGGGCCCGATGATGCAGAGCATTTCTCCGCGTTTTACCTCGAAATTAATATGATCCAGCGCTCTCGAATCCGGCCCGAAGTCATGCACCAAATCTTCAATCCGCAGAGACTCGATCAAAGTCCGCTCTTCATCCAGAAAGCCTTCACTAAATCGGCAACGCACGGATTGGCTACCAGAAAGCCGAATCAGAGAACCGTCTAACAAAGTGGCCGACTGTTTGACCACAACACCGTCCACGGAAATCGGCCCGTGGCTTTCTCTGATGACGAGTTCTCCTTCTGCGCGCTGGGCATCATAGCGGATAAACAACACTGCTTTCGGAGCCAACTGAGAACCTAACAATAAATCGCCTGCTGATAGGGATGCTGCATCATTCGAGACAACATACTCCTGTCGATCTCCCGCGAGACGAAAGCGCCGCCCGGATTGAGTCGCCTTACGGCGCAGCTCATTGATCGACAGGCTAAATCCGGATTCATCTCCCAGCCGCTCGTGGTGATTGCACGTGACGATTTGCTGCTTTTTGAGTGGTCCATAGCTGGCTGCATGCAGCTCCGTATCTCGCAGCGCCTCCACCTGTGCCACCAGTCCGAAGCTGATTCTCAATAAACTCTGCCGGCTACGTGTCCGTTGTGCTAACAGACCGGTATCTCCCGCAGCCAGATAGATCGCAGGTCGGTTCCCTGTACGCTTCGCATCCAGGAAAAACATCAGATCCTCATGACTCAATGTCCATCCCGGCACGACCAGCGGCTGTCGCTCCCGCATTCGCAAAAATGAACCACTCTCTACCGATTTTCCACGAATCCATAGCGGAGCAGATCCCGTGTTTCTCACCAAAATCAAATCTCCAGCTCGATAAACACGGAACTCATGCTCACTCGCCGCAGGAGGGAGAATGACGTCAGCACTGCCGCTCCCGAAAACGAGTTTCTCAAATGGCAGCTCCTCCTGCCCAGGCTCGCCACGCATTTCCCGCAAAATCGCTGCGCCGTAGTCAGGCCTCCCGAGACGGCGCATGAACACTTCAAAGCTAGCTTTATTTCGATCCGAACGTCCCGATGCGTCAACCAATGTAAATAGCTGAAGACCGAAGGCCAATTTCTCTGTTTCGTCGAAGCTATCTTTTAGTTGGGAAGCCAATCCTTGCAGTGGCTGCAAATTCCTAACAGCTCGCTGTAGGCGCCGTCCTAGCCAGCCGTGATCGACTTCTGGAAACGCGCTCCGCAGCATATCTAAAATCAAATCTGCCTCTAACGCGCTTAGCTCATCATCCAAAGTCGCAAAAGCCGCGAAGGTATCGACCAACACACCAACCTGCGCATCTGTTCCAGGACGCAATGCCCGCAACCGCCCAACTCCAGGAATCAGTCGCAACCAGCGCAAAAATCGCAACCTATTTGAAGGAGCGTTCGGCTGGCTTTTTGGCGTCTCGGGTAATTCCACAGGGAGTTTCTAGGCAGACACCACAGACAGCGGCAAGACTCCCGTGCAGCACCGAATTTTAAATATCAATTACCATGGCTCCCGATTGCAAAATGATCCTCGCGTAGCGTGATCGTGGATCGCATCAACACCACCCCGGAAAAAGGGGTTTGCTTTTCGGCATGCTACGCTATTCTACTCCGACCCCAGACTTTACAGCGTTTGGGCAATTTGACTGCCAACCATGTCCGACTCACCGAATCCAGCTCCTCCTTCTAACACACCCAACCGCCCTTCTGGGGATGCGAATGGATTCAACTGGCGCGTGGCTGGCCTGATGGGTGTGGCCGCAGTGATCCTTGGTGCCGCTTATTTCACCAATCCTCTGGCGAGCCGCTCCGCAAAAGCGATGACCTATTCAGAGTTTCAAGCCGCCTGGGACCAACAACGCATCGTTGTCGACACCCCAAAGCAGCCACTAAAAGTCATCACCACTGATACATCCGCAGATGCCACCATCAGCGGTTGGTTCGTTGAACCACAAGCAGCGCCAAAAGCCGAAGATCCCAAAAAGATTTCCGCGTGCTCGTCAATTTCTCCCTCCAGCGCGAGGAAATTAACAGATTGTTAGGAAACAACATCCAAGTCCAACAATCCAATGCCGGAGAAACCATTTCTGAATCCGCGGAAGCCATTTCTTTGAGCGAGCTGCGGAGATCTCTGTCTTTAAATTTGGTGGACATCAACAATGCGGCAAGCCCGCTCCGGATCCTTACCACAGCTGGTTCAGATGACGCCGTCATCGTAGGCTCCCGCAAAGTCGTTCCAAGCGTGACGATGAAACCAGACGCGGAAGGGAAAATCCCGGAAGCGATGCCTTTCACCGTGCCTGTTTCCATGCACATCCAGGGAGAAGACCTCAGCAAGCTGGTGAAAGACAAAGCCATCTATGAGCGCAACAAGGATTACCTAAGCACCGCGCTTTTCACGTTTCTGCCCTTCCTTTTGATCATCGGCATCCTATTTTTCCTATTTCGCCAGCAAATGAAATCCGCCGGTCGCGGCGCGATGTCCTTCGGGAAAAGCAAAGCCCGCTTGCTAACCATGGATCGCAATAAGGTGACTTTCAAAGACGTCGCTGGTATCCAGGAAGCCAAGGAAGAACTCGTTGAAATTGTCGATTTCCTCCGCGATCCAAAGAAATTTCAAAAACTCGGCGGGTCGATTCCGAAAGGCGTCCTCATGGTCGGCTCTCCGGGAACAGGTAAAACGCTCCTTGCCCGCGCCATCGCCGGTGAAGCAGACGTGCCGTTTTTCTCCATCTCCGGTTCGGATTTCGTCGAAATGTTCGTCGGTGTTGGCGCATCCCGCGTTCGTGACATGTTTGAACAAGGTCGCAAACACGCTCCTTGCTTGATTTTCATCGATGAAATCGACGCCGTCGGACGCCATCGCGGACACGGCATGGGCGGCGGCCACGGATGAGCGGGAGCAAACGCTCAAC
>JAAURL010000027.1 GCA_012032235.1 Akkermansiaceae bacterium
AATTTCCCGGCTCTATCGTCGCCTCATGGGCATCTCTCTGGGAAAAAATGCAGGCCGTGCGACTCTTAAAAAGACCAACAAATGCATCACGAAGAACGATGCCGAATTGTTAGAAACCAAAGGGAACGAAACTTGTCTCGATGATCTCAACCTATCAAAAATGCTGCGCTGCCGCATCCGCTATTTCACCGACGGAGCAGTGATCGGCAGTCGCGAATTCGTCAATCAAGCCTTCACCGCCGCCCGCGAGAGATTCGGCCCCAACCGCAAAGACGGCGCGAGGAAACTACGCGGCACCGCCGCCCCAGCCGCTCATGTTCTCTGGAGTGTTAGGGATCTCCACGTAACAACGAATAGATAAAAATGTTACTTTGACGTTTCACCAATTTTAATACGAGGGATTATATCACTCCTCCAGCCACCGGCCCAGTGCTTCTTCTAATTCATCATTTCGTTTTACATTGAAGGATTCTCCGGCGGCGACAGTGAGGCGGCGGCCAGCACTGTTTTGGAAATGCAACAGTAGAGGCGTGTTGCCGGGGTGATTACGAATCGCTAATTTAATTTCTAACAAATCACGGTCACTATGGCGATTCGTCCACAGTGTGAGTTCTAGGGGGCCTTTGCCATTGGTGGCAGTGCGCTTGGGCTTTAGCTCAGAGAGTTCGTAGCCAGTGATTCGGCGTCCGCCGGTGCGGTCATCCACTTGGACATTGCCTTTTAGCCGGATAATTTTCCCAGGCTCTAACAATCCAGCATCGCGGGAGGGAACGAAGGTTTCGCCCCAAAGCATGATTTCGCAGCTTCCCGTAAAATCTTCTAACACCAAGACTCCGAAGGCTTTTCCCGATTTTGTGATCTTGGAATCCAAGCAGCGGACCATCCCAGCAAAGGGAAATCGCTCCCGCGGATTCGATAAATCCAGATCATCGATCATCCCGATTTTCCGGTATTTGTTAGAATCGATTACGCTGCGGAATTTATCTAAAGGATGCCCGGTGACGTAAAATCCTAACAATTCTTTTTCATGGGCAAGACGTTCATCTTTCGTCCACTCTTCCGCTGCTGCCGCAGAACTCTGTGATTTTGTTTTCGCGGCAGGCGTGGCAAAATCCATGGAATCAAACATGGAGACTTGACCCGATGCACGATCACGCTGAGCGGAAGAAGCAGAAGCGACCACTTGCTCTAGGCGATTAAACATTCCCGAACGCGATTCCTCCGTCCAATCTAGCGCTCCAGCTTTCGCGAGATTTTCTAAAATCCGCTTATTCACGACCTTAGAATCTAGCCGGGAGGCAAAGTCATCTAGCGAATCAAACTCTCCATTTCGCTCGCGATCTTGGACAGCGATCGCCATTGCTCCTTCACCGCAATTCTTGATCGCCGCGAGGCCGTAGCGGATTGCCTTCGAGCCATTTGGTGCGACTTCAGGAGAAAAGCGTAACTGGGATGCATTCAAATTCGGCGGGAGAATTTCCAAGCCCATGCGATGGCACTCCGAAACGAAGACGCCGATTTTATCCGTGTTGTGAATTTCGTTAGATAATAATGCGGCCATGAATTCGACCGGATGATTCGCTTTCAAATAGGCCGTCCAGTAGGAAATGTGTCCGTAGCAAGCGGAGTGCGATTTATTAAATCCATAACCGGCAAACATCGCAATTTTATCGAAAATCTGGTCCGCCAGTTTCTTGCTGATGTTGTTCGTTTTCTCCGCACCTTCGACGAACTTCGCCCGTTGCTTCTCCATCTCCACGGGGTCTTTCTTACCCATCGCACGACGGAGCAGGTCCGCACCACCGAGTGTGTAACCCGCCAGGACTTTCGCGGCGTTTTGGACCTGTTCCTGATAGATCATGACGCCGAAGGTATCGCCGCAAACGCTTTCTAACAGCGGATGTTCGTAAGTTGCCCGCGAGCGGCCTTTTTTGACATCTAACATTTGATCGATGAACTGCATCGCTCCGGGACGATAACGGCGAGAAGGTCGATGATGTCGTCGATTTTCTCGATGGCGTACTTGCGACAAGTCTCCACCATGCCGCCAGATTCCAACTGGAACACGCCCATTGTTTCACCGCGATTGAGCAATTCAAAAGTCCGCCAATCATCGAGCGGGACTTTTTCGATCGTAAAATCTGGCGTGTGCTTGCGGATGTGCTGCACGGCTTCCTGAATCACCGTTAAGTTTTTCAGCCCTAGGAAATCCATCTTCAACAGACCGACATCCGTGATCGCCTTCATGTCGTATTGAGTGACGACTTCTCCTTCATTTCCACGTGTCAGCGGGACGTGCTCATCCAGCGGTCGATCCCCGATCACCACACCCGCTGCATGCACACCGACGTTTCTTGCCAGTCCTTCCAGCTTCGTCGCGTAGCTCCACAGTTGCTGATAGGTTGTGCTGCTTTCGATGAGTTCCTTTAGTTCTGGCTTCGACTCATACTCGTCTTTGAGTTTAATGTCAGGTTTCGCCTCGATCATTTTCGCGATGCGATCTCCTTCTCCGTATGAAATTCCCATCACGCGGCATACATCACGCAGCACACTTTTTGCTCCTAGCTTACCGTAAGTGATAATGTGAGAAACGCTCCGCTCGCCGTATTTTTCCGGACATAATCGATGACTTCCACGCGACGGCTCTGGCAAAAGTCGATATCCACATCGGGTGGGCTGACACGTTCTGGATTGAGAAATCGCTCGAACAAAAGACCGAAACGAATTGGGCAAATATCGGTGATGCCCATCGCATAGGAAGCTAGCGAGCCCGCTGCCGACCCACGACCTGGCCCTACAGGAATATCGTGATCTCTCGCCCACTGGATGAAATCCGCAGTGATGAGGAAGTAAGAGGCGAAACCTAACTGATTGATCGTATCGACTTCGTATTTCAGACGATTCGCAATTTCTGGTTCCTGGGCGCGCTGCGCTCCATAGCGTTTGATGAGTCCCTCTTGGCAGACTTTCATCATATATTCTTCGCGTGGGCTGCCGTCTGGCGTGCCGAATTGCGGGTATTTTTCCGAACTGGTGGAATCCAGTTTTAGTGTGACATTACAGCGCTCCGCAATTTCTAAAGTCGCATCGCAGGCACCCGGCACGTCAGCAAAAAGCTCCCGCATTTGCACAGCAGTTTTGAAGTAAACTTCCGGCGAGTAATGCATCCGGTTTTCATCGATGACTAGATTTCCCGTGCCGATGCAAATCATCACGTCGTGCGCTTCGTGATCGTATTTATTGAGGAAATGTACGTCATTGGCGGCCACGACTTTTAGGCCGAATTCTTTTGCGAACTTGATCAACGATGGTGTGACAAGACGCTGCGGTTCTAGGCCATGGTTGTGCAGCTCGACATACGTGTTTTCTCGACCGTAAATCTCCACGATCTCGGCGAGAGTTTCGCGGGCTTTTCCTTCGTCTCCCGCACGCAGCCATTCATTGACCGGGCCAGAAATGCAACCTGTTAGGCAAATAATTCCTTTAGAAAATTCACGCAGCGTATCGCGATCTACCCGGGGCTTTCCATAGTAAAGACCTTCCAGATTTCCCTTTGAAACGAGCTTGCTGAGATTTTCCCAACCCTCGTTATTTTCTGCCAGCAGAGTCATGTGCGTGGCTCTTTTCCGGCCAGCGACTTCCTTTTTATCCGCCATATTTCCTGGAGCCAGGTAGATCTCACAGCCCAGAATCGGCTTCACTCCTGCCTTCTTGCAATCTTGGTAAAACTTGATGGCTCCGTAGAGATTTCCATGGTCCGTCATCGCCACCGCAGGCATCCCGAAGTCTGCAGCTTTCTTCGCAAGATCCTTCGTCCGGATCATGCCATCTAGAAGGGAAAACTCAGTATGCAAATGAAGGTGGACGAAGGAATCAGACATTGGACGGCGCGACCTTAACTAGCCCGCAAAGGATCGCAAGCGGAAGCCTCGGATGATCCGCTAACACGATGGCTGGATGATGCCTAGTTCCGCATTGACGATCACGGGATTTCTCAATCATATCGCCAGAACACATGGAATCAGAAAATCCTTACGCCTCCCCGGCCACTCCTCCCGCTTTGCCCACGGACGATATTTCCCGTCAGTTGCAGGGAATTCAATATCCATTGACGCTTTCTTTTAAACTATTTGCTCTCGCTAGCCAGGCGACGGTCACCGATGCGACGGGCCGCACGGTTCTCTACACGAAGCAGAAGATGTTTAAATTCCGTGAGCACGTAGAAATCTGGACGGATAAATCCCAAAGTACTCGCCTGGCAGAAATCAAAGCTAACAAAGTCATCGATTGGTCTGCCCGCTATTTCAGCACAGATGCGACGGGCGCGGAAATCGGGAGCGTAGGCCGCCGTGGTTGGCGCTCGATATTCAAGGCGCATTATGAAGTGTTCAATCCTGGCGATCACACCGCGGATTTTTCCATCAAAGAGGCAAATGCGTGGGTCAAGGTGGCGGATTCACTTTTCGGAGAAATCCCAATCGTCGGGATTTTCAGCGGCTATGTGTTCCACCCCAGCTACATCGCCACTCGCAATAGCGGTGCTCCCGCGATGCAAATGACGAAACAACCCGCGTTTTTAGAAGGCCGCTTCAAAATCGAAAAACTGGGAGACATGAGCCCGCGTGAGGAGCTGAATTTATTTCTCTCCTACATGATGCTGATCTTGTTAGAGCGGCGTAGAGGGTAATTTCCCTTCAAAGCTTGCCGCGAGTCTTGGGCTGGATTTTACTCGCACTATGACTCGTCCAGATGGCCGCCAGAATGACCAACTCCGCCCGATTTCCTTTGTTCCGAACGTAGCCCCACACGCCACAGGATCGGTGTTAGTTTCCTTTGGAAACACCAAAGTGATTTGCTCTGCGACGATTGAGGAAGATGTGCCGCGCTGGATGCGTGCGCAACGGGTGGAAGGCGGCTGGCTGACAGCGGAATATTCGATGCTGCCATACTCCACACTGGAGCGAAAACCGCGTGATATTTCCCGTGGGAAAATCGATGGACGTTCGTCAGAAATTCAGCGACTCATCGGCCGGGCACTGCGTGCTTGTATCGATTTAAAGAAAATCGGTCAGCGCACGATCTGGATTGATTGCGATGTTTTACAAGCCGACGGCGGCACGCGCACCGCATCTGTCACCGGCGGTTGCGTGGCGATGGCAATCGCGCTGAATAAGCTTTTTGGTGAAGGAAAAATGAAGCATCTGCCGGTGGTGAAGCTGGTAGCTGCTGTCTCCGCCGGTGTCTATCAAGGCGTGCCAGTGTTGGATTTAAACTATCCGGAAGATAAAGATGCGTCTGTTGATTTTAACGTCGTGATGACCGAGGCGTTAGAATTCGTGGAGGTTCAAGGCAGTGGCGAAGAAGCCGTTTTCTCGGGCGAAGAAATGTCTGCGATGCTCGATCTCGCGCGAAAAGGCGTTTCCGAAATCGTCACGATGCAGAAGGTGGCGATTCTGACAGCAGACCGCGCAGCACCCGCCGATTTGGCGTCATTGATGGGAGCTTTTGGCGCGCCAAAAAACTAAGCTTGTTCCCGAATGATGCGGTTCAGGCGGTCCCTGCGAGGCGGTGATTGAGGGCAATGGAGCGGCGGATGGCGCGCATCACATCGACAAGTCCGTGATGTGATTTTGCCGCTTTTGCACAACCTGGATGGGCGTGAGCATTACGGCTTACGAAACGCCCAATTTCGCTATAAAGCTGACGCATTTGGGTTTCGATGACGCTACTTTCCGCGCGGTAAATCGCAGATTCTTTATTTCCATCACCGATGGCTTGGAATGCTTCTGAAGCATCGGCACGAAAACTCTTCTTCTTTTCTTCCAGCTCTTTTTCGATCGCGTCTAATTGAGCATCACTTGCTTCGATTTCGTTACCAATCTCTAACCGTTGCTGTTTGAGTTTGGCAAATTGATCTCTGAGCTGAACGAGCCGCGCATTAATTTTAGCGATTTCATCAGAGCTGGCAGATTCTTTGGAAATCACGTCAAACTTCATTTTCATGCCTTCGTAAGATCGGCGGACCTCGCGAGCTTCCGCGACGATTTCATCTCGTTTCCTTGCTTGGTCCTCCAGCATTACTAACAAATTAGCACGCTGATTCACGAGTTCTTGTTGGGCTTCGGGAGCTTGGTTCAGAGTGCCGATGCGCTCCTCATGCGCTTTTTCGAGGCGTTTCTCACAATCCGCTAGTTTTTTCTGAAGCTCTTCATGCTCTTTGGTGAATTTGCGGAGGTTCCAGTATTCCACAGAAAGTTCCTCAATAGGCTCCACGTTCTGCCAAATCAAAGCGCCGAGTTCTGTCTCAGCTTCGCGGAGCAAGTGCATCTCGCTGGCGGCGTCGCCCATGCGTTGACTCTTCCGCTGATAGCCGAAAGTTTGAGCCCAACGAGCGAAGTAATATCGAGTCAAGGTCATTGGTGATGAGCTACGGATTGTTGAATCGTTTTTTGTAGGGCTTCGATGACGGTAAAGTCTTCAAGAGTCGTCACATTTCCTGTGACAGTCCCGTGACATACGAGTTCTTTGAGGAGTCGACGCATAATTTTCCCCGAACGGGTTTTGGGTAGTCCGATAGCGAAATGGAGATCGTCTGGCTTGGCGATCGCTCCAATGACCTTGCCAACATGGCCGATGAGTTCTTTCCGCAGTTCAGGTGATTCTTGGAAGCTGCCTTTGAGTGTCACGAAGGCGGCGACGGCTTGGCCTTTCATTTCGTGCGGGCGGCCGATGACGGCGGCTTCTGCGACGGCAGCATGGGAAACGAGAGCGCTTTCGATTTCTGCGGTGCCTAGGCGGTGGCCAGAGACGTTGAGAACATCGTCGAGGCGACCGATGATCCAGAAATTTCCGTCTTTATGACGGCGGGCACCATCCCCTGCGGTGTAGATACCGGGATAGTCGGACCAGTAAGTTTTTTTGTAGCGCTCCTTATCGCCGTAGATGGAGCGCGCCATCGAAGGCCAAGGTTTACGAATGACGAGGCGCCCGTCTTGGCCGGCTTTACATTCATTTCCCGCGTCGTCTAGGATGGCGGCATCGATGCCGAAAAACGGGAGCGTGGCAGTGCCAGCCTTACACGGCGTGGCTCCCGGGAGCGGAGAAATAAGGATCGCTCCCGTTTCTGTCTGCCACCAAGTATCTACGATTGGGCATTTCCCGCCGCCGATTTTCTGATGATACCAGCTCCAGGCTTCTGGGTTGATCGGTTCGCCGACAGAGCCTAGCAACCGAAGGGAAGAGAGATCCTGAGCTTTCGGAAATGAGTCGCCAGCCTTGATAAACGCGCGGATCGCTGTCGGCGCGGTGTAAAAAATCGTGACGCCGTATTCTTCAATCATTTTCCAAAATCTCCCGAAGTCCGGGAAATTTGGCGCTCCTTCATACATCACTTGGGTCGCCCCCATGGCCAAGGGACCGTAGACGATGTAGGAATGCCCGGTGATCCAGCCGACATCGGCAGTGCACCAGTAGATGTCCTCATCACGCATGTCGAAGATATATTTGCAAGTCGTGTGAACACCTGTGAGATAGCCGCCAGAAGTGTGAAGAATCCCTTTAGGTTTTCCTGTGGAACCAGAAGTGTAGAGCACGAAAAGCGGATGCTCCGCGTCAAAGGCTTTCGCTTCATGCTTTGCGGAAACGTTCACCATTTCATCATGCCACCAGGTGTCGCGATCTGTCGTCATCGCCACTTCATTGCCGCAGCGGTTCAGCACGATCACATGGCTGACTTTTTGGTATTTCACCAGCGCTTCATCGACGACAGGTTTCAGTGGAACCACTTTGCCACGCCGCCATCCACCATCCGCAGTGATGACCACGTGGGCTCCTGAATCTTCCAAACGATCGACGATTGCCTCTGAAGCAAAACCGCCGAAAACAACGGTGTGCACCGCGCCAATCCGAGCACAAGCGAGCATGGCGATCACGGCTTCCGGCACCATCGGCATGTAGATCAGCACGCGGTCTTTTGCCTTGACGCCATTTTTCTGAAGCACATTGGCGAAACGGCATACCTCTTTATGGAGCTGGCCGTAGGTGATTATGCGCTTATCGCCCGGTTCTCCTTCCCAGATGATTGCAGCCTTGTTTTTGCGTGGCCCAGCGGCGTGGCGGTCTACACAGTTTTCACAAACATTGAGTTTGCCGCCATCGAACCAAGTCGCGTTTGGCGCTTTCCAGTTTAGCACTTTAGACCATTTCTTTTGCCAGAGTAACTCGCTCGCCTCCTTCGCCCAAAATTTCTCCGGCTTCTCAATCGAGGCTTTATAGAGTTTACGATAGGCAGCCATAGATGGGATCCTGGCTTTTGCAGAAAAATCCTTGGACGGCTTATGAATAACGTCTTGGTCGTGGCTGGAAATCGATTTGGGTTTCTTCGTGCTCATCGGGAAAAGAAGTTATGCGAGTCCATTTCCCTGCGCACAACGTCTTGAAACTAGAAAGCTCTTTTGCCGACGGCAAGCCTGCAAAAATCAGGACTTCTAACTATTCGCTTAATGGAAAGCGGAAATGTTTTTGAATGCTGTAGTCGAGCAAGCAATTTTCCCATTTCACACCAGCGGTTCCCAGATGATGGACAGCCCAGACTTCTCCTTCGCGATTTGTAGGGCTGGGAACGATGACGCCGATGTGGGATTCCGCATTCGCCAGAGACCAGATGACTACATCTCCAGGAAGGTAATCTCCCGCGTTGCGCGATGGTTCCAGAATCTGGCCTTTACGTTCAAAAAACGTTGGAGGTTTGGCACCCGGCGATGATCGATATTCGGGTCTGGTTCCGTTGCGCCCCAGAGCTGTGGATATCGGCGGAAGTTTTCCACCATGTCTTCATGCACAAGAGCTTGTAAATCAATGTTCACGTTGCGAAAGGCCCGGATGACGACGTCCGCTGCCACTCCTTTGTTCACTGGGACATCTCCACCAGGATAAGTCATTTTATAGTAGGCCGGGTCATAAGCCACCGAACTACCAGCCAGTCCAAGCGCCCCCGCCGCGACACGATCTCCTATTTTTTTAGAATTTTTCAGGGTAGCGATGAGCGAGTTTGTCTGCTCGGCAGAAACCTCCGCCTCAGAAGCTTTGAGAAATGGCATCAAAGGCTTTCCAAACCAATAGCCTGCAGCGACTGCGATCAGGATAATCACCCAGCCGCCAAAGAAATTTCGCCGCTTTGGCTTCTGTGGACGAGCGCCAATATATTCAATCGTATCGTGAAATCTCGTGCGGGGGCGTGCCATGTTTTTGAAAACAAGGACTATTAACCAAAATAAGAATCGCTAGACCACTAAAATTTCAAAAAATTTAATATCAGGAATTGAGGAATGAATCTGCGATTTCCTGCCTCGACACTGAATCCGGGCAGCAGCCAAAATCACGGGCATGACGGTTTTCACCAGTTCCCGGTCGCTCATCTGGGGAGATTTAGACGTTCCCCTGTTTGGATTAACGAAAGATGTCCACGGCGTGGTGCTAGAAAACCCGGCGGCATTCTCGTTGGTTGTAGATCCACAAAATTTATGGTTCATCGCCAATCACCTTAGCCCGGCACAGATTCATCCAAAAGCGCGACCCGGAATTTTCCAAGCAGAACTCTGGCGCTACGATGTAGCAGAACTGTTTCTCGCGGATCCTGTCAGCGGCCGATATTTCGAGTTCAATCTTGCGCCTAACGGAGCTTGGTGGAGCTGTGAATTTACCGCACCACGAGTCCGTGCAGAGGAAGTGGACATCGCCATGCCAGACATCGCGACCTTTTCAGAAATGGCGGCGGATGGCTCATGGCTAGCGACGATGGCAATCCCGTTAGATTTGCTCAAAGCGCGGTTAGATTTTGGCTCTCAAACTCAAATCAACGTCACGATGATCCTAGAAACGCCTGAGCAAAAATTCATCAGCGCAGTAGATCTTGGCAGCGGAGAGCCAAATTTCCACCAACCAGATCGGTTCTCGCAAATTATGTTGGTGCCAGTGCCTGATATGGGAAATCCTTGACCTGTAAAATTCAGGTTCTTTCGAGAGAACATATCTTGGCAGTCACTTTTCTATCTGCTAGAAAAAATTTTCATGAGTCAGCGTTTCCAGATCGAAGACCTCGTCGCGCAAGATCACTCTGGAGTGCTGTTTCGGGCTCTCGATACTCAAACACAACAAAGTGTCTCCCTACGCAGGTTTTTCCCATTCGGGCAGAATGGCGGCGGGCTGCGCGAAGATGAGCAGAATGCCTACAACGCAACCGTTGAAAAACTGACTCACATCAGCCATCCAGCCCTACGCCGTGTCATTACTGGCGGCTGTGATCCTGTGGATCGATTGCCCTACATCGCCAGTGAGTGGATCCCCGGCACACCGCTACATTCTTTCATCGCCCATCGGCATCTCCAACCAGGAGAAGCCACGCAAATGCTCGCGCACGCCCTTGAAATCTGTGAGCAAGTATCCAGCGCGCTCAACGAAGAAGCCGTGTGGTTAGACACAAATTTAAAAAACATCATCATTAGCGATGAAGGCACTGGCAGAGGAACTAGCTTCTGGCTCGCTCCATTGCGTTCACTCGCGAAAAACGATCAAGACCGCAGCTTACATTCCATCGTTCGCCTCACTGAACAGCTGATGGGTTGGGAAGGGAAAAGCTTCACTAGCGATCAAGGTCTCGAAGGCTGGCTCACCTGGTTACGCGGAAATGTCAAAACCGCCACACTTGCGGAAGCGCGAGAAAAACTAACAAATTTTAAATCCACGGGACCAACCCAGCCGATCAAAACACCTAGACCGAAAATCGTAAGAGCTCCAGTCCCTGCTAAGAAATCGCTTGTTCGAAAGAAGAAAAAGAAAGTTGGAAATCCGCTTCCCGGATTTTTTATCACCTTAGCGGCGATCGGGATTTGCTTAGGAAGTTGGACAATGTTTCGGAAAAAATTTCCTGACCGATTCAAGCAAGAAGAAACCGCTCCCGCTGAAATCGTGGATGCAAAGCAGAAGGAAAATCCGCTCAAAAGAACCACGCGGAGCGAGCCAGCAGAAGCCGAGCCTGTCGCAGAAATTACCAATCCTCCTGTGATCCCGCCAGCTGTTAGCCACGAAAGCCCGGAGGAAAAAGCGAATCGAATGGCCATCGATCTGACTGCGGCGACGCAAAAAGCCGTTGCGGAAAACAACGCAAAACTCGAACAACAAAAAGCGGAAATCGACAAAACGAAACGGACGTTTTTAACCTCCGTCAGATCACGAACTACTCATCATTCAGAATCGCCAGCAAGTCATCGTCGAAGGCATTTTCCAAGCCATCGATTTTTCCAGCTCCAAGAAGACCCTGTATCTACTTTTTGCTTCCGACAATCAAAGCGTCCGTGGGAAAATACGGATCAAAGGTGCGCCTGAAGACCTAACGGAAAAAGCATTAACTCCATTTGTAGGAAAAAAAATCCGCCTTAAAGGTGAAGTTCAAATCGAGAGAATCGCAGGCCTGCAACGGCCCGTGATTTTGATCGAAGATCGCTCTGCCATTCAAACCATGGAATGATTTCTAACCAAAAATCCTTCCGCATCCAATGCGCACTCCATCGGTAAAACGAGACCGCATTTCGGTGTTGCCGGGCCGAAGATTTTGAACCTATCATTTCCTGCTGACTCGAGATGGAATCCGGGCAAAAGTTTTCCCCATGAATTTGGCTTGTAGCCAGCTTGATACTCACTTGTGGCATCTGGTTTCGGTGGATGCTGCATCGACATCGCGACTACGATGCCATTGATGGCGAGACAGGGAAAATGACGAATGTTAGGATTTGCCATCGGGATCAGTGCATCCTCGCTGAAATCGTAGAATATGATTTCTTGAGATGGATTTTTACGACCTAACCATTTTCTTAGCTCTTCACCACCTACCCAAACTGCGGGCTGACGCGGAAGGAAATCATCACATGTTTTCATTTCTACGCCGAATAATTCAGAGAATGCAGTGAAGGCGGATGGGACTGCATCGGTTTGTAAAACACAAAATTTTTGCTGACGCTGCAGAGCATTGATTTGACCAACTTGATAGCCATTGATCCACGTAGATGGCTGGCCATCGGTCTGTAATCGGCTGTCTTTAAAGCGCTCGGCAATCGCCGTTGCGGAACAGACTAACATTTCTCTTCGCACCGTTTCTAGATCGATCTGTTTTGGCGCTATTTTACGACCAAAGGCGATGCTGATACCATAAGATTTCAGGTAAGGCCGCTTGGCGAAAACCTTGCCGCGCTCGAAAGAAAAAATCGAATCCCACGCCCCATCGCACCACATTGGGATCACGGGATGCCCAGCCTTTTTAGCGATCAGTTCGCAGCCACGTTCCAGCTCGTTAAGCACACCAGTGCGAGTCAGCTGCCCTTCAGGAAATAGGCAGACAAGATCGCCGTTTTTTAGCGCATCGATCGTGATGCGGACCGCTTCGCGCGGCTGATCGCGGCGAATAGTGACAGTGTTAAATATACTTACAAACCAGCGAATGGACGGCTTTGCCATAAATACTTCATCCATCACAAAACGTACAGGCCGCGGGCAAGCTGAAGAGATGAAAAACGCATCGGCAAAAGTCACGTGGTTTGGTAACAGGAGTGCTCCACCGCATACCGGAATGCGTTCGGCGTTGCTGACCCGAATCCGATAAACCCACCGGATCATTTTGCCGCCGAATCGGCGGATGATTTGACTCCAAACACTTTCTCCCGCTGGTGGAGTTGTTTTTATTTCACGCGGTGCGTCGCTCATTTGCTGACGCAGCCTATCTGTAGATTTCTGGCCTGCAAGACGCGTGAAAAAAGTGTCTGTAATTCCACAATTTCTCGCTTTGCCATTCTGTGGAACCGCGCTAGGGTCCGCCCTTCCTTACGAATCAATGACGACTCCTGACCTCTACAAGCAACACGTTCTTCCCACTTATGGGCGGTTTCCGCTGGTTCCTGTACGCGGTGCGGGTTGCCGACTTTGGGATGATGCGGGAAATAGTTATCTCGATTTTTGCATGGGCATCGCAGTGTGTTCGCTGGGTCATTGCCATCCGCTATTGGTGGAGGCGATCCGTTATCAAGCCGGCCAGCTGATGCATGTTTCAAATCTCTACCAACATCCGCTGCAAGCTGAGCTAGCCGCCGAAATCAACGAGCATCACGTCAAAATTCCAGGGAAGATTTTTTTCTCAAATTCTGGAGCTGAAGCAAATGACGGCCTAATCAAATCGGCCCGGCGCTTTGGATTGAAACGCCCACAATCCAACGGAGCACAGCGCTACGAAGTGCTAACATTTTTGCAATCCTTCCACGGACGGACGCTTGGCTCCATGGCGGCTACTGGACAGAAAAAGATTCACGAAGGCTTTGATCCGCTTTTGCCCGGTTTCCGCTATCTCCCGTTCAATGACATCGCCGCATTAGAAAATGCGATACGGCCAGAGACAGCAGCTATTCTGTTAGAGCCGATTCAGGGAGAAGGTGGCGTGAATTCCGCGACACCAGAGTTCATCCGTGCCGTCGCGGATCTCTGCAAGAAGAACGACTTGCTGCTTTTCTTCGATGAAGTGCAGGCCGGTTTCGGCCGTTGTGGCGATGCCATGGCTTGGCGGATGATCGCTCCTGAGGTAAAGCCCGACGGCATTTCCTGGGCAAAAGGCATGGGCGGCGGCGTCCCGATCGGTTCGTTCTGGCTGAGTGACCGGGCAATCGATGATGACACACCGCTTTCTTCTGTGCTTGGCCCCGGCTCCCACGGTTCGACTTACGGTGGGAATCCGCTGGTCTGCGCCGCATCGCTAGCAGTGCTAAAGGAAATCCGCGAGAAAGAACTGGCGGTGAATGCGATTCTTCAGGAAGTCCGCATTCGCGAAACAGTGCGCTCGTGGAATCTCCCTGTCATCACGGAAATCCGGGGCAAGGGCTTGTTGCTAGGCATCGGTCTCGATCCAGAGCTGGTGCCTACGCCCGAAGGTAAAACGCCAGCGCTCGTCGTCGTGAATGAGCTGATGAAAAATGGATTGTTAGCTCCACCAGCCGGGCCTAACACTTTCCGGTTATTACCTCCACTCAATGTCACCGATACAGAAGTGGATGAAGCACTAACCATCGTCAAACGCACGCTTCAGAGTTTAGTAAAATGAACATTGGAGATTCACACAATCGATTATCCTAAACATTTTCTATCATGAAACATTTCCTTTCTATCGAGCAACTCACAGCGACTGAAATTCAAAATCTGCTAGATTCTGCTGCGGTTTTAAAAAGACAGCGTGGCCACCATGCTCAGCCCTTATCGGGGCAGACTTGGGCATTGATGTTCACCAAATCCTCCACACGGACACGTGTTTCATTTGAAGTAGGCATCCGCGAGCTTGGTGGATTCCCGATGTTTTTATCGGGAAATGACATTCAGTTAGGCCGTGGCGAACCGATCAAGGACACTGCGCGTGTTCTGGGTCGGATGGTCCACGGAACCATCATTCGGACTTTTGCACAGCAAGATGTTGTCGATTTTGCGAAGTATTCCGGCATTCCTACGATCAATGCACTAACCGATGATGAGCATCCATGCCAGATTCTGGCGGACCTTCTCACGATCCAAGAAAAGCTCGGCAGTTGGGAAAACAAGAAAGTCGCTTTTGTCGGTGACGGATTTTCTAACATGACGCGCTCCTGGATGTGGGCGGCAAAGCATCTTGGATTTTCTCTCGTCGTTGCATCTCCTGCTTCCTGTCAACCACCTTCAGAATTTCTCACGGAACTGAATGCGCCAAATGTCGTGATCACTTCTGATCCCGCCATCGCGACGAATGGTGCCCACGTGATTAACACCGATGTCTGGCTTTCTATGGGACAGGAAAACCAGAAGGAAAAAGAGCTGGAATTTGCCGGATTTCAGGTGAACTCGCAACTTCTCGCGTCCGCTGCCACGGATCACATCGTTCTCCACTGCCTGCCTGCGTATCGTGAAAAGGAAATCAGTGAAGAGGTGTTAGAGCAACATGCCGCCACGATTTTCCAACAAGCCGAAAACCGGCTTCACGCCCAGAAAGCGATTCTGGTAGCCCTCGCAAAGTGAATCAATTTTGAGGTGGTGCGCGGACTGGGGATGTCTATGATGTCGCTCCCCGAGGGGGAAAAATTATGGCGATACAAGGTGAGGAACTAGCTCTGGCTTGCGCAAAAGCGGCAGACGATATCAATGCGGAAAACATTCGTGTCTGGGACATGCGTGGCGTTTCCAACCTAACAGACTACATGATCGTTTGCTCCGGCTCATCGATGCCGCAGCTGCGGGCTATTTTGCGGGACGTGGCTGGACAAGTGGCGGATCTTCACGGTGTAAAGCCCACCATGTCAGAAGGAAAAGCTGATACACGCTGGGTAGTTTTAGACTACATCGACGTCATGGTCCACGTGATGCATGATGAGTTGCGGGGGTATTACGGCCTCGAAGATTTGTGGAAAGAAGCAAAGGAAGTACAGTGGAAAGAGGCTGAAAAATAACTCGGAATAAAAGCGCTTCCCGCGCCATCACATGATAGGAAATGAGTGAATTTTCTGAGTTAGTCGACGCACACTATCAGGCGCTTTTTCGTTTTGGAATGTCCCTGACCCGCAGTGTGGATCACGCTTCAGACTTGGTGCAGGAAACGTTCTGCATCTGGGCGGCGAAAAACGAGCAGTTACGGGACCGCTCCAAAGCAAAGACTTGGTTATTCACCACACTGCATCGCGAATTTCTACGCCAGCACAGACGCGCAGCCAAATTTTCCTCAGAGCCGTTAGACGAATCTCTCTCCCAAGTCGCAGCAGCATCACAAGAAGATGCGGAGCGCCAAATGGACGGCCAGCGAGCAATGGATCTGTTAGGCGAGCTCGAAGAACCCTACCGCGCTCCCGTCGCTCTCTTTTATCTCCAGCAACACAGCTATAAGGAAATCGCGGAAATTCTCGACGTGCCGATCGGCACCGTGATGTCACGAATTTCTCGCGGTAAGGAAATGCTCAGACGCCGCATGACGGCAGAGCCTTCCAGCGCACCCAAAAACATCCTACAAATTCAAAAAGCTGAGAGGAGGTTGACACCATGAATCCCGAAAAAGCAAAGTTTATACTGGGTAATTTCCGTCCCGATGGCGCAGATGCGTGTGATCCAGATTTCGCGGAAGCGTTGAAGCTTGCCATTGAAAACCGTGAGCTTGGCGAATGGTTTGCCAAGGAACGTGCTTTTGACTCGACCTTTTCGGCAGCTCTGAACTCGGTCGATCTTCCTGAAAACTTACACGAAGACATCCTGCGCTGGCTCGCTGCAGAGCGTGGAGATTTCCCGCAAGCAGAAACTTCCAGCGATGCCGCGTGGATCAGCGCACTCGCTACGATTCAGCCGCCCGCATCACTGAGAAAAGAAATTCTGATCGGAATGGAGCGGACGGTAAAAGACACGCCGAAAAAGAAAGCTTCGATCTTGCGCCGGGTGTGGATTCCTCTGGCTGCTGCTGCGGGAATCGCGTTGGCATTTTTCGTCGCTGATCCGCTGCGGCCAAAGGAAATCGCAAGTGCTCCAGCAGTCTCAGTGGAAGCATTGCAGCATGGTTTTTCTGACATCTACCAATCGCCGCTTTTCCGCTTAGACAAGAAAAGTCCTGAGATTTCCTCCTTAGTGGATTACATGAAAAAAGAGGGTTTGCCGATCGCGGTGAAATTACCTAACGGCTTACAAAAACTAAGTAGCCTAGGTTGTCGCGAATTAGTCATCCATGGCAAGCGTGGCTCTCTTTTTTTGTTTCAAGGGCGGAGATCAAGGCGCCATCCATCTTGTCATTTTCCGCAGGAAAGACGTGAGCGGTGAGCTGCCGCCGATGGATCATCCCACCCTTTCAAAAGAAGGAAAATGGGCATCCGCGCGCTGGGCAGATGGAGATCATGTCTGCCTAGCCATCAGCAAGACTGAGCCAGAAACTCTCGCGGCATTGCTTTGAGGCCATCTCAGATTTTGGTAGTGTCCTAATTTGAAATGCTTCGGAAACCTTAATCTTTGATTGCTGGGCCCGGAGCTGGTCGGCCAGAAGGGCAAACCAAGGTTAAAATCTCGGTGTCCGTTGATTCTGAATCACTTGAAGCAGCCTTGAAAATATGGGGAGGAAAGACTTCGAGGCTTGTAAAATCCCTGATAGAGGGCTACGTTTCCGAGCGCAAGCACGAACGATATGGTGGCACCGTCGAAACAACTGGCCGATAGCCTTCTGAACAGTGAGGGGCTTTATACTCTTGCCGATGCGGCTTACTTTGCCCGAATTCCAATATCGACTTTAAGCTCGTGGTTCTTTGGACGAGGTGACCATGTGTATCGCCATGCGAGACTGGCCGCCCTGCCGGAAAAACTCCTCACTTTTGAGGAATTTATTGAGGCAATTGCCATCCGTTCACTGCGGGAGCAAGGATTTTCTCTGAAAACCATCCTTGCTGCACTTACCCAAGCTGAGCTTCTTTTTGACGCTAAAAGAGTTTTTACCAATCCTAATTTTGATTTTCTCGCCGAGAAAAAGGGCAAGAGGCTTTTCGTATCACCCCACGCCAGTTCTCCCGTAGGACTCGAAGGGAAAAAGGACATCGGACAGCTCTCGTTTGAGCCAGTGATCAAAGACTATTTGGACCTAATCGAATTTGATGCGGATCACAATGCGCTGGCTTATAGGCCACTGAAAAGCGACGAATTCAATATTGCGCTCAATCCGTCCAGATCCTTTGGAGAGCCAATCGTTGAACAGGTTGGCTATCCGGCCCGAACTTTGATTCGAGCACTTAAAGAAGAGGGAAGCGTGGAGCGGGCGGCCTGGATGTATGGAGTTCCAGAAGGGGCTATAAAATTAGCGGAAAAGTATGAAAAATACTTAAGAGAGATCCCAAAAAACATTGCGGCTTAAATAATTATCGCGCCGCCAATGAAGATGTTTTTTGATCAAAATCTAACATTTCGGATAACGGAAGTCATTAAACATTTTTACGAGTGGGACTACCCGGAATTAGTGTGCGTCCATCTAATTGAGAAATACCCTGTTGGGTATCAGAAAGGAGTCGATGACTTAGTTTGGATTTCGGATCTAAGCGCCGAGGGTGGTTGGATTGTCTTTACAGTGGATCGTGGAAAATCCAGCAACATTCAACCCTTGCCGGAGATTTGCTCCAATCTCAAAATCACCCATGTGCTGCTAGGCAACGAACTCTGCAAACCGAGCAAATTAAAGCAGGCGATCGTGGAGTGCTGGGAGCAAATCAGGTGGCTTTCTCAGCAGAAAGCCGGATCTCGTGCGCGTCTGCGAGAGGAAACCACCAAACGGGGCGACTCCAAATTTTCTTTACACGTCGTAGATGTTTCTAAGGTTATTGATCGAAGGACGAGCAAGATTAAGGACAAGTTCACGGAGAAGAGAGTTCCAAAGGTGACGGATAAGAAAACCAAACCGCATCCGAAGCCAAAAAATAACGACCATCCGGATTTGTTTGCAAACCCGAAGCATTCAAATTAGGACACTACCCAGATTTTCCCATTCTTGACTTCACGGTGATTTTTCAACATTCATATCGATGTGAACTGGATGAAGAACCTACTTGGCGCGGAGGATTTCCGGGTGGCCTCTGAAAAACGAAGGCGATCTTGATCCGCATGGCAAAGGATGGTGATGACCTGTCACAGCCTCGGGAAATTGACTTCGATCACCTCTTTGAAGAAAAGGAGAAGGCGCTGGCTTATATCGATGCGGTGCGGCTGCAAGGCTATGAAAATGCGGATTGCGATTTCTGGAGCGACGAGGGGAAATGGCAAACAGCGGTGCATGTTTTCATGGTCCCAGAGCTATCAGAAATCGATGAGATCGAAGCGGAACTCGATGAAATTGCCAGCGCGTTTGGTGGTAGCCCAGATGGTTGGGGCTGCATGGAAATTGTAGAGTCAAACGGACTTTGATACCGTCTCCTTGCTTGATCAGATTGCGCCAGCCGCTTGAATTCGCGCGCGAAAATTTACCGCGCAGCGACAAGATCGTAACCGCGCCAGTCGCCGATGGTGACTTGGGCGAATTCGCCGACAGGAATGGTTTCATCCACATGGACTGAGCCGTCGATTTCGGGAGCGTCCCACTCGGTGCGGGCGATGCCGGGCTGTTCTACGAGGACGCGGACGGATTTCCCGACTTGTGCTTGATTGGTCTCGCTGGCGATTTTTTGGAGAGCGGCCATGGCGCGGGACCAACGGCTGCTACGCGTTTTATGGTGGAGATGGCCATCCATTTTGTAGGCGCGGGTTCCTTCTTCTTTCGAGTATTGGAAAACCCCGGCACGCTCGAAGCGGAATTCTTCGATGAACTCTAACAGCTCCTGAAAGTCCTCCTCCGTCTCACCGGGAAAGCCGACGATGAATGTGGTGCGGATGCCTAGGCCGGGGATGCCAGCTCTCATGCGGCGGAGGAGATCACGGATATAGTCGCCGCTGGTCACGCGCTTCATGGCGGTGAGCATCCTATCAGAAATGTGTTGCAGCGGGATATCCACGTATTTTGCGACTTTATCGCACTCGGCAATCGTGGTGATGAGCTCGTCCGACCAATGTGCCGGATGCGTGTAAAGGAGACGCACCCAGAAATCTCCTTCGATTTGATTGATCTCCCGCAATAAAGTGGAGAGCGATTCTCCCCGCGTGGAATCGACAGGGGAGCTCGGTGTCGGGCGTTTTCCCTCCCACTGATCCATCCCGAAATACGTGGTGTCTTGGGAGATGAGGTTGATTTCTTTAACTCCTGATTTCACGAGAGCTTCCACTTCCCGAACGACGGATTCTTGGGTGCGGGAGCGGTGCATGCCGCGGATTTGTGGGATGATGCAGAAGGTGCATGTGTGATTGCAACCTTCGGCGATTTTTACATAGGCGAAATGATCCGGCGTCAGGCGGAAGCGGGGAGTGGTGTAATCGGGAACATATTTCGGCTTCAGCGTGACGAAGTCGCGTGGGTCATTCGTCGCGGCTGGTCCTTCGTCTTTTGAAACTTCGCTCTCGTTTTTCTTCCCTAACAAATTTTCGATGATGGGAGCGACCTTGGTGATTTGGTCCAGGCCGATGAAGGCATCCACTTCCGGCATAATGCCCGGGAGATCTTTAGCAAAGCGCTGGGAAAGGCAACCGGCCACGATGATTTTCTGGCGGGCCCGGTCGGGATCTTCCTTGCGATCATTCACCGCGCCGAAGATGGCATCGATGGATTCCTGCTTTGCCATATCGATGAAGGAGCACGTGTTCACGATGAGGACATCGGCCAATTCGGGATCGGGAGTGAGAGACATGCCAGCTTCGGCGAGGTGGCCGATCATGACTTCTGAGTCGATGAGATTTTTTGCGCAGCCGAGTGAGATGAGACCGACGGTGGTGGACATGGTTGGTAAATTTGAAATTTAAAACGGTGGCGGGAGAATGAGCTCATCGCCCGGTTGTGGCTGCACGGGGCCGAAGCCTCCCATGGGATTGGCGATCGCTCCTTCGTTAGTGACATCGGAAACTTTTAATTGCCCGAGAATCCCTGTTTTCCGGCGAATGGCGAGGATGGTGCCGATCTGGACTTGCTCTGGCATGAGGACGTCAAATGTCACAAATTCCGCGTCTGGCACATATTCCCGAATTTTCCCAATGAGTAATGCATTGGCGATCATGCGGGCGCGACGGAGTTCGGAATCTTTGCTTTCTAATTTGCGGCCGTCATTGAGGAGTTCCTCCTCGCCTTTCACTTTATCCTCCAGTTCCGCAGTTCTCTCCCGCTCCATGGCTTCTAGGGCTAGGCGGCTTTTTTCGGCTTCGGCTTTGAGTTTCTCAATTTCAGGATTTGAAACGGGAGGTGCTAGGGCGGCTTGATCGCGAGTTTGCTGGAGCTGTTTCTCCAGTTTCAGGCGGTCCTGCTCCATGCTCAGCTCCTTGATTTGTTTTTGCAAACGGGCGAGTTCATCGGCGGGAGCATTCTTTACTCCATGATTCATTCCTTGCCAAGAAACGGCGAGTGCACCGAGGAGGAGCGCGACGGTCGCGCCGAGAAGCAATTTCATTGTGTCCATGGGCGGGAGACGTTGGCTGGGGAAATGGCCGATGTCAACGCAGGGAGAAAAGCGTT
>JAAURL010000202.1 GCA_012032235.1 Akkermansiaceae bacterium
TTCATGTGCATCTGGATGAGCAAACAAACCGCATCATCGCCAGCACCCGCATCGCCCGGCACATGGATCTGACTCCTCCCGATTTCCGGTTAGGCCAGGAAGTGGATCTCATCATTTTTGGGAAAACGATCTCGGCTACAAAGCGATCATCAATCACAGCCACAGCGGTTTGATCTTTGCAAACGAAGTTTTCCAACCGCTCCAACCGGGAGAAGCGCTGAAGGGATACATCGCCGCCATTCGTCCAGACGGGAAAATCGACCTAAGCCTCCACGCTCCCGGTCGCGATAAAGTGGACGATTTAGAAGGCCAAATCCTCGCAGAACTCAACGCCCGCGGCGGCTACTGGCCCATCGGTGATCACAGCCCCGCTGAGGAAATCCGCAGCGAGCTAGGTGTTAGTAAGCGCACTTTCAAACAAGCGACCGGTGCGCTTTTCCGGAAACAAAAAATTACCATCGAGGAAAAAGGTCTCCGTCTGATTGAACCTATCTGAAAAAGTGACTGGAGCGAGGATACTCCAGCCACGATCATTAGAGTTCTTCTAGATGGGGGGGTGAAAAGCCTCCGCATCGCGCAAATTGAATCCGAGATTCGAAGAATTTCCGGCAGGATGCCGGGAATGGCACGCTGAAAGTACGCGCCCCCCGAATCAAGAAAGAGTTCCATCATTCTCCCGCATCCGGATACGAGCCTAACAGTTTCACGAGAGAGCAGTGATTGCCTAACTCATCGAGCGCTTCGGCGACTTTTTGATCGTTGCAGTGACCTGATAGATCGACATAAAAAATGTATTCCCAGTCTTTGCGCTTGGACGGGCGGGATTCGATTTTCGACATGTTGATGTGGAATTGATCGAAGGCTTGCAGTGCTTTCACCAGCGAGCCGGGGCGATCATGAATGGCGAAAAGAATCGATGTGCGATCATTTCCCGTGGGTGGGCAGGGCTTTTCGCCGATGACGAGGAAGCGCGTGGTGTTCGTTGCGCGGTCCTGGATGGATTCTTCGATCATCGTCAGCCCATACATTTCCGCAGCGAGAGTGCCTCCTAGCGCGGCGGCTCCTTGCGCGGCTTGATCGCGGGCGATCTGAGCGGCTTTTGCGGTGGAGGAAACTTCAACAAGATCGGCTTCCGGGAAATTTTTTAAAATCCAACTGCGGCATTGGCCAAAGGCCTGGGGATGTGAATAGAGCGTTTTGATTTGTTCGCGTGGAATCGCCGCCATTAGACCATTTTCGATTCGCAGTAAAATCTGCGCACAGATTTGCAGCTGGGAATCCACGAATAAATCGAGTGTATTTCCGACAGCGCCCTCGGTGGAGTTTTCGATTGGCACGACGCCGTAGCTGGCCTTGCGACGAGCGACTTGGTCAAAGACCTCGGCGAAATTCGCTTGTGCAGAGTAAGCGACGGAGTGACCGAATTTTTTCACCGCGGCTTGATGCGTCCAGGTGCCTTCTGGTCCCAGATAGGCGATTGTGAGATCATCTTCTAGTGCCAGCGCAGCGGACATAATCTCCCGATAAATGGCGCGGATGGATTTCTCCGGGAGACGACCTGCATTTTTCTCTAGCAATCGGCGCAGCAGTGCTTCCTCCCGCTCAGGCGCGTAGATTTGTAAGCTGTCGCGTTTTTTCACGACGCCGACTTCATGGACGAGGTCAGCACGGCGAGAGAGCAAGTCTAACAGTTCGGTGTCGATCGTATCGATCTGGTTGCGGATGTCGTCGAGATTCACGGGAAATGAAATTGTTAGTCTTCGGAAGAGGATGGTTCTGCGGCTGCAGCGGCAGGTGTACCGAGTGCGAGTTGTTGCTCGGCATCTTCGGTGGGAGAGGGAGCGGTTTCCGGATCAGGCAGCTTCACTTTACGCAGCTCACTGGCATTTGGGAGATCGTCGATGGAGCGGATGCCGAAGTGCTCGAAGAAAAGATCGGTCGTCTCGTAGAGCAGCGGGCGGCCAGGGAGCTCCGCACGACCGCCGATGCGGATCAAATCGCGGTCGAGCAATTTTTGGATCATTCCATCGCAGGCCACACCGCGGACGGCCTCGATGGCGGCCTTGGTGATCGGCTGGCGATAGGCGATGATGGCTAGCGTTTCCATCGCCGGGCCACTCATGCGTTCAGGTTTTCTCCCGGGAAAAAGCTGGCGGACAAAGTCGCCATATTCCACGCGGGTGTAAAGTTTCCAGCCCTTTGGCCGCTCGATGATCGTGAAGGCACGGGCACTGTCTTCGTAGGTCTGATTCAGCGTGGCGATGGCTTCCGTCACATTTTCCGAGTTTGTTGTCGCTAGGGAGGAAAGCCACAGCGGCAGGTCGTTGGGCGTTTGCCCTTCCTCGGTTTGGCGGACTCGGACGTCATCTGCCTCCGCCACGCGGGCACGGACAAGTCTGGCAATTTCCTCTACAGGGAGAGGGTTTTGCGAGGCGATGAGAAGGGCTTCTACAATGGCACTGAGCAGCATGGCGGGGCCGCATCCTAGTGATTCATTTGGGCATTTCAAGCCCGCTGCGGAAAACCTGCCGAATCACTTATTTTGGCTATCGAGAACTTTCGGCTTGATGGACTGCATTTGTGGGGCTAACCCACCGCGCTCCTGTTCAACCGAGATTCAAAATTCGAGCAGGAAACGAAATTGTTTCAGCAATTGCATTCTCACTTTAGACCATGGCTGCGAAGAAAAATACTCCGAAACCGGCCCCCAAAAAAGGGAAGGCGAAACCTATCGTCAAACCAGCAAAGCCAAAGGCGCCCGCTGCTAAAGTGGCAAAGAAACCAGCCCCGGCGAAAAAGGCAGCTGCCATAAAGAAAGCGGTCTCTAAAGTTCAAAAGAAGCCAGTTCCTGCCAAAAAGTCGGTTGTGACCAAAAAACAATCTCCAGCGAAGAAATCAGTTCCTATCAAAAAATCAATTCCTACCAAAAAGGCAGCCCCAGCGAAAAAGGCTGTTGTTAAGAAATCTGTGAAGAAAGCCTCCCTACCTGCAAAGCCCGTTAAAAAATCTCCTGAAAAATCTCCCAAACCCACCAAAGCGGTAAAATCTGCCGAGGTTGTGCCTACCAAAGCTCCCGCGAAAGCTGTCGAGAAAGTTGTGAAGGCTGTTGCCAAAGAGCCTGCAGTGGTCGCTCCCGTAAAAATCGAGGCCACGCCAGCACCTGTTAAAGTTGCCGCTCCTGCGAAAAAACCTGCGAGCAAAGGCTCGTCTCTCATCGACTATCCAGTGCCACCAGCACCTGTGAAGCCACCGTTTGTCCCACCGAAGTCCACGACTCCAGCATCGTCGGATGAGCCTATCGCAACAGGACCAAATGGGACGCACAGCCCTGCATTTATTTTAAAACAAAAGCAACGCCTGCTCGATCTACGTGACGAACTCGTAGACGCGGTTTCCGGGATGGCTCGTGACACCATCCGTAATGCTCCTGAAGGTTCAGAAGCTTCCGGCAGCGGCCAGCACCAAGGAGACGCTGGTAGTGATGCCTACGACCGTGATTTTGCACTTTCCGTTTTGGCGAAAGAGCAAGACGCTCTCTATGAAATCGAGCAAGCCCTCCGCCGTATTCAATCGAATACTTACGGAGTCTGCGAAATGTCCTCCCGGAAATCCCCAAACCCGTCTCGAAGCTATTCCTTTCGCCCGTCTCACGGTGGAATGCCAAGCACAATGGGAGAAAGAATACGGCAATCGCCGCTTCCGCCCGTCCAATGAAGTTGGCTTCAGCGGAGGAAAATACGTCGAAGATGAGGATTCTGAAACGGTTTCTCTTGACGAAGACGAAGATTAAAGCAAAACAGCCCCTCCCAAAGTCCAAATTCAATGCCACGCGAGATTATTATCCTAGAATGCACCGAAGCGAAAGCTGAGGGCCAGCCGACTTCGCGCTACGTCACCACACGTAACAAAAAGAGCCTCCGCACACCAGGCCGTCTGGAGAAAGTGAAATTCAATCACTTCCTGAAGCGCCGTACCCTTCACCGCGAACTCCGCTAATTTTTATGTCCGAGCCAAAAACAGTCCAACGCCGTATCAATTTCCGTAAGGCGAACCGTAAAATGACCCGTCGTCGGCATGATATTCCTGCCGATCAAGTCGTAGCAACCAATCCAGAACTTCTCACCAAGTTCACGACCGAGACCGGCAAAATCCTTCCACGCCGCGTCACTGGAGTTTCCGCGAAGTTGCATCGCAAGATCAACAACGCGATTAAACAATCCCGTGCAATCAGCTTGTTGCCGTAAGTTTTAGCAACAGGTTATTTTTCAGAAACCAGTTTGAGTGATTCAAACTGGTTTTTTGTTTGGCGGGACACGGATGGGCTTCCTGCGGTCAGGGCGTTTGGCTGGAAGGTTCATATTTGAGGGCGTGCGTGGAAGATGAGGTTGATGGCGAGTTTCGGGTTTTGCTGATAGTGAGCGATCAGGGAGGGTAGGTTGCGTTTCTCATCAAAGGGGATGATGGCAAGCAGGGCATTGCGGGTCAGTGCCAGGTTCTGGGCGACGCGCGGGCGGCGGTGCCGGTGGCGGTCTTCCTGCCAGACGGAGTCGTCGCGCTTGTGGTGGTTGCGATTTTCCACACTCCAATGCCCACGCACAGCGCGACTGAGATGCGCCGGATTGTCGGGGGGGCGGCTGGTGATGAAGTGCCGGATGTGAACACACGCTTTGCTTTCCTGTGAACCTGTAACCTTTTTTCGGAGTGTTGTGGGAGAGGAATTATACTAGAATG
>JAAURL010000028.1 GCA_012032235.1 Akkermansiaceae bacterium
GGCCGCCGTCTATGCCGATTATGAGACTGGCGACGCCCTGTTAGCAGGCGCGACCTTCGACAACACCCTCTACGGTCTGCCCACCGAATTGAGCGCCTACGCCTGTTATACCAATGATGCTCCTGTGGGAAGCCGCCGGACTCGACCCGGCCACCGATTTCCCCACCACCTGGGAAGAAATGAAGGATGTCGCCGAAAAACTGACCGTACGTGACGATGCCGGTGCGCTCCGCTTCGTCGATCAGATCGTTTCCGCGCAATCCCTGCTGTACGTAAGCCCGGAGGCTGGCGGGGGTGGTGATGTAGTTTTCGATTTCGCGCCGGCTCCACATGCGCTCCGTGAGCGCCGAGCCGGTATGGAGTTCCTTGTCGAGGCGATCAAACAGGGCGATCCCGACGAGATTGGATTTCGCCTCGCGCAATCCCTGGAAGTGGTCGCGCGCCTCCTGGGGTTTGTTGTTACCTAGGTAGAAAACCGGAACCGAATCGCTAAGGACTTCGCTCGCTGGATGCTCTAGGCGCTGGGCGAGGCGGCGAAGGATGGCGAGATCGGTGGATCCTTCCAGATAAAGTATCCAGCCTTTCTGCTCGGCCAGATAGTAATCGGCCATGTGGATGCTTTCGAGAGCCTTTCTGACCTGTGCCCGTGAGCGGGTATCGATGCGATGAGGGCGCCCGACAAAAGCAATGACCACATCCCGTTCCGCCGCTTCCTGTAAAATGACCTCCGAGTGGCTCGCCGCGATGATCTGGGAACCCTGCTCGGCGGCAATCTCAGTAATGAGGTTGTAAACATCCCGCTGACGTAGAATTTCCAAGTGGGCATCCGGCTCGTCTAGCAGCAAGACCGCGCCGGGATTGGCAAGCATGTAACTCAGCAGCAGCAGCACCTGCTGGCAGCCGCGTCCGGATGATGACAAATCCAGCACCACGCCCGAGGACTCCTTGTATCCCAAGGAAAGCTCACTACGTTCCTTGATGTATAGCGGTTCGAGAAGGCAGATGTTGAACAGGCGCTTGATGTGATTTACCAGTTGCTTCCAAGCTGATTTGTCCTCACGAGAGTAAAGTTGCCAGCAAAGATTGCGCAAGACCTGGGCAGTCTGTCCCTCCCCGATGAGTACGGCGATTTCGCCAGCCTCCTTGCGGTGCTCCCGCTCTGACAGGCCGGACATGGGCGGGAGGAAAACCACGTTATGCCTGCGTACGCCTTCTGGAATCCGTCCATCCGGGCGATCCTTCAATCGGCAGTAAAAGGACTCTTCATTCGCGTAGTAAAACTCCAACGCGCAAGCCCACGGCTTATCTTCATGAATTCCCTCGGCGGTGAGAGTAATGTAAACGTTGTCCGTGCTTTGTTTTCCATCCAGACGGGCGGTATCTCTGGTATGTAAGTCGTTCCATAGAAGACGCGCACTGGGAACGGGAATGGAGTAAAGGTCACGGCGGTTGATGGTGACTCCCTTGCGCTCGCTGGCCGCGCTGTTGTCGCGCTTTTCCGCCCACCTGCGCCAACCGATGTCCCAAAGGGCGAGAGCTTGCAAAGCGGTGGTCTTCCCGGAGTTGTTGGGGCCGATGAAAACAGCGGCATTGCCAAGTTGCAGTTCCGCCGTCTGCAGGCGCTTGAAGTTCGAAATCTCGAAACGGGTGATCATGGCTTATATTCAAGAAAGGAAGTTGTAAGTCCAGCAAAGGAAACGGGCTTGTGTTTCTCGAAGCTGGTCTGATCGACGTAAACGAAATCGTAGCGGATTCCGTTCTCCTCGGCGGCGGTGGCATCGGTGCACCATTGTTTCAAGCGAGCCATTTTCTGCGGGAGATCGAGTTCCTCGCGGCCTTTGGTTTCGATGATCCAGACGGTGCCTTGCGTGTCGCGGGCGATGAAATCGGGGACGTAGTTGGAGAGATCGCCATTGGCTTTCACGTAGTCGAACTTGAAGCCGATGGCGAGGTAGTTCTTGGTGAAGGCTTTGACGTCCGGTGCGGCTTCGAGGAAGGCGGCGAAGGCGAGTTCGAAGCCTCCGGCGTTCACCTCGCCGACGATCTTGGTGAAGATGGATTTCTGCGCGGCAAGAAATGGCCGGTGTTCGGTGCGGAACGGGCGGGTGTTCCCCAGGAAATGGTAGCCTTCGATGCAGGTGGTGCCTGTGTCCGAGATGGTAAGGGCGTTCATCGCGGCTTTGAAGGAATCGCAGAGGATTTTTCCGGCATCTGGTTCGGATAGATTCCGGATGATGACAGCATTCTCCAGATCCACGGGCGAGGCGTCAAACAAGTGGTCACGCATGAAGTCCCGCACCTTAGGATAGAGCACGTCGTAGCCGCCGACGAGGCGGAGGTCCTTGAGCAACTGGCGGGCGAAGAAGGCTACAACGGAGCGGTAGTCGGCGGGGCTGGAGCCGTCGAGGTGGACGGTGTGATGGATGGCCGCGTCGAGCATCGTCTTGAAAACAATCTCACGGGTTTCTTCAGGCGTGAAGGGTTTGAGTGGTAGGCGTTTGTTTCCTAAAGCTGATGGATCGAGATCATGGAGGTCTTTGAAATCGCGCTGGAAGCGGCGGGTGAGTTTCGGGATCGGGATTTCCAGATCGGCTAAATTTTTGTCAATGCTTTCGGTATCTACCTCGACGATGAGGGAATCCTTCCGCGTGGCACCTGCGCCCATCGGGACGTGATCGAAGGTGACGCCTTCGCTTTGGATGGTTTCCACGAAGTCCATGAAGGCGGGCGTGCCCATGACGGAGACTGTTTCACGCCCGTCGCTGCCGAAATACATGCGGCGCAGGCCCCGGCCCAGCGTCTGCTCGGGAAGAATGTTAGACTTCGCGGCATAGGCACGGAGGCCGACGATGGTGGTAACGTTTTTCACATCCCAGCCTTCCTTGAGCATGAGGACGGAAACGATGGCTTTGAAGGGGGATTTCCAGGAGTCGATCTCGTTGGACTGCTTGCGGAGGAGTTCGAGTGCTTCTTTGTTTTTGCCGGAGGAGGCTTCGGAGATTTCGCCGTTGTTTTTGGTGTGGATGGGGAGCACGGCGCCTTGCAGCTCAGGGCAAATTTTCTGGAGGTAATCGCCAACATCGTCGCAGTTTTTCGTATCGTCCACCATGACGAAGAGCACGGCCTTTTTGCCGAGTGCCTCGTGTTCCGCGTAACTTTTGCGCCATTCCTCGACTCCGAGGGCGAGAAAGTCGGAGTATTTCTCCGAGAAGATGGCGGTCTTTTTCTCATGGAGCTTCGCCCGGCTAGCGGCATCCGGGAGGACGGGATGCTTGACGACGTTCTGATAGATTGCCTCAACCAGCGGGTAGTCGGAGACAGTTTGAACGAAGATCGCGCCGTTGTCGTGGCGGGGCGTTGCTGTCAAATCAATTTGCAAGGTCAGGCGGCCGTCCTTCTGGAGCATCCGGTGGTGGATATCCTGGATGGATTTGAACCACGCCATTTTGGGATTGTGAATGTGGTGGGCCTCGTCATTGAAAACGGCGAGTTCCTCGATTTCCCGGACGATCTCGCCGAGGTCGGTCTTGCTGTCGGTGGTCTTGCCGGAGGGTTTGGCTCCGAAGGCATCGGAGAGGAAATAGTCGCGGAGGTCGTCATCATCGAGGGACGGCTCAGGCACGTCCCCAAGGAAGACTCGGTGGATGTTGGTTAGGAAAATGTTGCCGGTTTCCCGAAGGACGCGGACATCGTCCTGGATGTGGAGGGTGAGCTGGAAATCGTCGCGCCAATTCTGTCCATGGTGGCCGTTGTCGGGAAGGATGGGGTCGTTGAAGAAAATTTTCAGGCCGTCGAAGTCGGCGCGGAGGCGGTCGAGGACGATGATGTTCGGAGCGATGACGAGGAAGTTCCGCGAGAGTGTGGAATCCGGCTCGTAGAGTTTATGGAAAAAACTCCATGCGATGAGCAGCGCGATGACTTTGGTTTTTCCTGCACCAGTCGCCATTTTCAGCACATAGCGTGGCCAGTCTTCGTGGAACATGCCGGACGAAACCGAGCCCGAGGCATCGAAGCGTAGGAGATCAAATTTGTCGCGAGCTTTGCGGACATCGTGGAGCCAGATGACGGTTTCTACGGCTTCGCGCTGGGCGAAGTAATATTGAAAGGGCGAGAGCGATCCGTCAGCAGTTTCCAGGAGATGGTCGGTCTCAAACCAGTGGTGGAGCAGGGCGATGGAGGTTGCGAAGCACCGAAGTAGCCAGCTTTCTCCATGCGTAGACTTCCGTGCGAATTTTAGAAACCAATGGCGGAAGCAGTTTTCATAAGCAGTGCCACGGAGCGCTTCATCGGCGGGAAACCAGCGGTGCTGCGGAATGAGCGGGGCATAGGGCGATGCTGGGAATGCTGGGTGAAGGGCCATGGTTATTGAACAGGAGTGAAAACGTGATGATTGAATGAATTCTGCCTAGGAGCATCAAGAACACACCTCTCTCTCCTTGAAGCGTTACGCTAACGGGAGTTGAATGAAGTGGAAGGGAAAAGACCGGATTCCGGATTTCACTTGGCAGGTGAGGCGGGAACTAGGCTACTATCGCGGCGCCTATGCCAACCGAAGCGATCCTTTCTACCGCCCGCCAATTCCTAGGAGTGGACCCGAGCGTCCCGATCACTCTGGAACCCATCAAGCGTGGAGCTTCTGGGCGGACGATTGTGCGGGTGAAATCCAAAGTCCACGAGACATTCATCGGCGTGCACTGGACGGAGGAGCGGGAGGATAACTCGCAGTTTGTGCCAGTCGCTCATTTTCTGAAACAGGCAAAACTACGGGTGCCGACGATCATTCACGACCGTGCGAGATATCGCGTCGCTTTGGTCGAAGACCTGGGAGATACGGATTTATTGTCGCTGAAAGACCGCCCATTTGCGGAGCGGATTCCTTATTACCGTTCGGCATTTGAGCAGGTGGATAAGCTCTTTTACGCAAAGCCAGCCAAGGATTTTCACCTCATGCCGCCATTTGACGAGAAACTTTACCGCTGGGAGCAGCAGTATTTTTTCGAGCATATGGTGGAGGATTTCCTAGGGATGGATGCGGATGCGCTGCGGGAGAATCCTGTTTTCACCGAGTTGGCAGAGCGCCTCGGTAAGGTTGCGCGGCATCTGGTGCATCGGGATTTCCAATCGCAAAATCTCCTGATCAAAGACGGGAAAATTTGGCTGATTGATTTCCAAGGTCTACGCCGTGGCCGTCAGGAATATGATTTGGCATCGTTGATTTTCGATCCGTATCTTGATCATTCTGCGGAGGAGCGGGAGCATTTGTTAGGAATTTGGGAAGACATCGCTGATGAGCGTCCACAGGAAACTCTGTTCCATGAATGCGCCGCGCAGCGTCTGATGCAGGCTCTGGGCGCATACGGAATATTGTGAAAAACCGTGGCGATGAGTGGTATCGCCCACATATTTTCACGGCAGCACGCTTGTTAGGCGAGGTAATAGCGGGGACTTCATTAGAGGCGCCGCTGGCTCCCGTTCTGGATGCGATCAGTAAATCCAAAAAGTGATTTCTCCATTCCAACACAGGCTGTGGGTGCTGCTATTCTCGGCAGCAACAGCCTATGCCGCCTGGAAATATGTACCCAGTAGCAAGCTGGACCGTAAGGCATTCAACGCTCTCGCGGAAATTTCCGGGCAGTCGTCCACCTCCGTTTCAGGAAATGGAACTCATCAATCTCCTTGGGCATTGGGAGAAATTCGCACCCGGGAGAAAACTCCACTCCCGCCAGATCCCGCGATCATTTCTCTGGGCGATGACCCGGAAAATTTTTTCCAATCATCGCCGCCTGCGCCGATCGATCTCTCTGTCGTCCTAGAAAATTCACAACGCATTGGCCTGAGAAAAGCCGCGATTGCAGCGGTGATGGCTTGGGAAAAAGCAGATCCCATCGCGTTGGTAGCACTGGAAAAAAGGCTGAACAGCTTTGACTCATTGATCCTCGCTGCGCCTTTATCCCGCGGTGCAGTGCCTGCGGTGATGCCACCTGCGTTTCGGCGAGCCTCGCTCCCCCTCGCAGCGATTCAAGGAAACAGCAATTCCTTAACGACGGTCAATCGTATCTCGATTTCAGAAATCATCCTCGGCGGGGAAGCGGCCATCGCTGGGTTTTCGATTTTAGAATCTGTTGGTTTCGCGCAGAGTGAATTTCTCCCATTGATCGCCCGCTGGGAAGATCGGGTCGTTTTTTCCTTCCCGCTGCTGGTCGTCTTACAACAGCTGAATTTACCAGTTGAAGGAGTGAAAATTCATCTGGGAGAATCGATCACTCTCGGACCTGCAGGGCCGACTTTAAAGATCGATGAATTCGGGCAGATTCTCCTTCCTCCCGAAACCAAGAAGCTACCGCAAGTTAGCGCGCAATCCCTCATTGATGGCGACGCGAATCTTTTCCCTAGTCCATTGCCTGAAATTTTTATCCTGCGTGATGACCAAAGTGCTGCTGAGCCGGAAACTAGGCTTTTCTCCGAAAATCTAACATTAGCGATCAGAGCCATCGCTACGGATAAAAATCCCGATTCGCCGCATGTCTACCAACGCTTATCTCAGTGGCGCGAACTTAGCTTGTTAGGAATTCCAGTAGTTCTGTTAGCGATCTTTTCGACACAATCATTTCTCCTTCGTTTTTTCGGCACCATGCTATTTTGTGCAGCTTGTGTCGGGGCGCAATGGTTCGCTTTTCGTGATGCCTCGCTCTGGTTTCCTGGATTAACGATGGCCGGATCTGCAACTGTAGCTTTGATCATTGCAACACTCTTTTCCTTTCTGCCGAAAAAAGCACCGCCGGTTTTGGACATGACGACAGTGAAGCCGAATCAATCGGCGGGAGTTGATGCATTGCCTGAAATCCCAGTCATGCAAAAGGAATTGCCGAAAGCCGAGTCGCTGCGAAAAGTGCCAACCATGCCCGCACTTTCTACTGACAACCCCAAGAAAAACTCATCTCCTAATCGCCCATGAACCCTATCGATAAAGCCGACTCTCTGATCGAAGCGCTGCCATACTTGCAAGCCTTCCGCGGGAAAACTTTCCTCATTAAAATGGGTGGTTCCGCCATGGAAGATCCCGATTTAGTCGCGAAGGTCATGCGAGATGTCGTCTTTTTGGAAGTCGCAGGAATTAATCCGATCGTCGTGCACGGCGGAGGAAAGGCAATCTCCGCGGCGATGGAATTAGCAGGTCTGGAGGCAAAATTCGTCGGCGGTTTCCGCGTGACGACAGACGAAGCGATCGACATCGTCGACGAGTCCTCTCCGAAGAAATCAATCCTGGTCTGGTAAGGATGATCCGTAATTTCGGCGGGAAAGCCGTTGGTATTTCCGGGAACGACGTCTTTCTAGGAGAAAAAATCAAAGGGATCGATCCAGACGGAAACCGTGTCGATATCGGGCGCGTCGGTGAAGTCGTAGGCTGCCAAATGGCGCATATGGATGCGGCTCACAGTGCTGGGATTGTCCCGGTGATTTCTCCTTTAGCTGCCGAACTTGCTACGGGTCGCCCGCTCAATATCAATGCAGATCTTGCTGCAGCGGCGTTGGCAAAGGAACTCCGCGTCGCCAAGCTCGTCTATCTATCAGATGTTCCGGGTTTGCTATCAGATCCGAAAGATCCCAGCACGTTGATTAAGTCGGTCACTCGCCAGCAGGCGGATGCACTCATCGCAGATGGCACCATTTCTGGTGGGATGATTCCGAAAATCCGCAGTGCTGTGGATGCATTGAACGCAGGTGTGCGGAAGGTTCACTTTGTCGATGGTCGTTTGCCCCATGCACTGCTGTTGGAAATTTTCACCGATGGCGGGATCGGCACTGAAGTCGTGAGGTGAAAAAGAAAAACCCGCGCAGTGGCGACTGGGCGGGTTTTGTAGAAATTGGATTGGGAGCAACTTATTTCCAAGTCTTCACCGCATCGGTAGGCTTGCCACTTTTCGAGTTACTTTGATCTGTCGTGTTGTTAGGACCATTTGACCAAACAACGACTTTCCGGCCACGAACCACTTTGGAGTTTCTATCAACACCAGTTTTCACGGTGATTTGATCATCGTAGTCGCCGTCGAACTGTACTAGGAATGGGCCGCCCCATGGATCATAGATTCCTCTCACTTGAGCGTTGGCGGATTCTCCACCACCTTGCTCATAAATCAGGCCGTCCTTATTTGCTTTTCCTTCGGGGATGTCTAAATATTTGATTCCCTTTGCGTTCAGAGGAGATTCGCTCTTTTCAAGGGCCAGCAGCGTATCGAGAAACTCTTGGCTGAAGTTTTGCGATTTATCATTCGTGCCGATTTTCTCGTCACTTTCGATGCCGTTTTTTGGATATGTGCCGGTATCGCGCACAAAGTTGTTCACTGCTTGCTCAATACCTGTGGCGATAGATAGTGCTTTCACATTTTTTGCCGACAGCATCACTCTGTTTCCTACTGCAAGTCCGGCTGACGCCAGAACTGCGATGATGACGATGACGACGAGAAGCTCGACAAGAGTGAATCCGCTAGGGCGGCGTATGTGTTGGATTTTCATGGGAAAGTTAGGTTTTATTTTCGCGTGGGCTGAGCAAATACGAGATTTGTGGGACTGACAATATTTCAATCTCAAATCTTATCAAACTCACATGGTAAATACATAGCTTTGAATTCGCTTCTGGCAATCTCATTCTTTCGCCTTTGCCGTTGCGGTGGCAGCGGCTTCACGGCAATCTCCCGTCCATGGTCCATGAAAATTTGCGAGATTCTATTCTCGCCGCTCTGCGCTCCGCGAATGGCAATCCTCTTTCTAAATCCCAACTCTCACGTGGTCTGAAACTCCCAGGAACACGCATCACGGAGTTACGCAATACTCTCGACTCTCTCGTGAAAGAAGGAGCGATCTTAGAAGGAAAGAAAGCCTGCTATCATCTCCCGACTGGTTTGAAAAACCAGCTCACTGGCACGCTCAAATTTCACCCGAAGGGACATGCTTACTTTTTCCCGGATGTGAGCGACGTGCAAAATCGATCAACCGGGATCGACCTCAAGGAGAACTCCCGGATCTTCATTGATCGTCGCAATGTTGGCACCTCCTTAGATGGCGACCGCGTGCTCGTTTCCTTGATCAAAACGGTGGCGCGCCCATTCCGCATCCGCAGCGAATTCACGCCAGGTCCTTCTGATGAAATCAAAGGAAAAGTCGATGAGGTGATCGTTCGTCGCTCCGGGAAAATTGTTGGGATCTATCAGAAAAAAGCCAACTTTGGTTGGGTGGAAACGGACGATAAAGCCATCGATAGCAACATCGACGTAGTCGGCGATACCACTGCGATGCCGGGACAGCTCGTCGTTTTAGATTTAGAAGAATGGTCAGATCGAAACGTGAGACCGCGTGGTCTTATCATCGAAGTTCTCGGCTGGCCGGGAGATCCTGGCGTGGATATCATCTCTGTGATCCATCGCTTCGGCCTGCGGACCTCCTTTCCCGATCATGTTCTAGCCGAGGCGCGCGGTGTTTCTGAAGAGCCAGAACCAACGGAAATCAAGCGGCGCAAAGACTGGCGAGATCAGCTCGTCATCACCATCGACCCAGCAGATGCCAAAGATCACGACGATGCGATTTGGTTAGAAAAAACAGCGAAAGGCTGGACGCTAGCGGTTCACATCGCAGACGTTTCCCATTATATCAAACCTGGTAGCCCTATGGATAAAGAAGCGGTGGAGCGCGGTAACTCGACCTACCTCGTAGATCGCGTTTTACCCATGCTACCCACGGAGCTGAGCAATGGCATTTGCTCGCTAAAACCAAACGTGGATCGCCTAACAAAATGCGCTTTGTTAGAAATTCTCACACCGGAGAAATCATCAAGGCTAAGTTTATCGATGCCGTGATTCACAGCCGTGCCAAGCTTTCCTACGAGCAAGCCCAAGCGATTCTTGATGGGAAACCCGCTCCAGAAAGTTCGGACCCATTGCTCGTCGGGATGGTAAAAGAGGGTTGGAATCTCGCCTCCACCATGCGTAAACGCCGCTTCGATCAAGGAGCGTTGGATTTAGAAATGCCAGAAATCAAAATTCGTCTCGATGATAAAGGAAACGCAGTCTTCGCAGATCCCGTGATTCATACCGAGAGCCACCAGCTCGTCGAAGAATGCATGCTAGCTGCCAATGAGGCTGTCGCCAAAATCCTCCGTGAACGCATGAAGCCTGCGGTCTATCGAATCCACGATGATCCTGATCCATCCCGACTCATCGATTACACGGAGACCGCGAAGGCCCACGGTTATCGCCCCGGTGATCTAACCAACCGTGCCCATATTCAGAAATTGTTAGACGATTCCAAAGGGAGTCCAGGGGAGCACGTGATCAAGCTGGGATTATTAAAAAGTCTGAAGCGTGCTGCCTATTCAGCTGAGCCTGTCGGCCACTACGGCTTAGCCAAAAGCGACTATTGCCATTTCACCAGCCCGATCCGCCGTTACGCGGATCTGATCGTCCACCGTGCGCTCCAGCCATTGTTAGAAAATCCGCCAAAGCCGGTGGACAAAACGCCGTCGCAGGCTGATTTATACGAGATTTCCCGGCATATTTCAGAGACAGAGCGCACTTCCTCCGACGCTGAAAGCGAGACGAAACAAATCAAGCTGCTGGAGTATCTTGATCGCGTCGCAAAATCCGAAAAGCCGCCAGTTTTCGATGGACTCATCACCGATGTCCGTCCGATGGGTCTGATGGTTGAGATTCCTGATATGGGAGTGCGGGGTGTCGTCAAGCGGGAGGATCTTCCCGATGGTCGCTGGCGTTTTGAAGCGCATCGTATGGCCTGGGTTTCTACGGAAGGGAAAGTCATTCAGTTAGGAATGCGCATTCCGCTGCGAGTCATCAACATTGATTTTGAGAAGCGCTTTGTCGATTTCGCCGTCGCCGGGAAACCGACCAGCGCAGGAACTCATGTCGCTGACAAAAAGCCAGTCATCGCCAAGAAACAAGGAAAGCCTCACACCAAGCCGGCAGGGAAAGTGGGTCCAGCAGTCAGCCGAAAAAACTCCCGAACCGCGGCCAAAGAAAAACCGAAGCGGCGTCGGCGCTAGGAGATGAGGTGATCTAGGGAAAATTTTTCAAACTGCTCGTCGGTGAGAACTGGTGTCATCGTCTTTCGCCAAGCGACTTGTGGTTCTGGAATATCCAGCCAACTACGGCATCCACCGTACTTTGTTTCGTAGGGAAATTCCCACGGACTGGCTAGCCTGTAGACACGGACGAACGCTAGGTGAATGCTGCCGGAAGCCATGCCTTTTCCCTCCCAATCAAAGCGATCCACTACCGTTTGCTCGGAGTAAATGTGCAAAGGTTCCAGAACTGCGACTTTCTCCCAATCGGTTAGCGTCGTCGCCCAGCTAGCTGCTGCGTAGTGAGTGATGCGGATGAGATCTCCCGGCTGCCATTCCGGTGCCACTTTCACTTCTCCTTCCCGCACTTGGTCTGCGATGGCATGAAAGCGCGTGGGAAATAGGAAAAACGATTCGTGAGCGAAGGAGAAACCTTGCCGCCCCTCGTGAATGCCGCCTTTGCGCAGAAGGATCGTTTGGCGCCCAGATGCGAGAGCATCGCACACCACTTGCCACTCTTTAAACGCAATCATTTTAGATCAAGCGCTCCGGAGAATTTCTAGCTAAGATCGCTGGCCGTGACAGAAGTCTGCTCGCGAGCACCCAGAATTTTCGCTTGGATTGTTACACGTTCTGCAGAGGCATCAAAGCGAAAACTATGGCAGTTCGGGCAGATGGCTGTGGCGTTGCCAACGATGGAATCACATCCTTCGCAGACTTTGTAGCCTGCTGGATTAGCAGCGATTTTAGCGGCTGCAGCGGCGCGGTTCGGTGGCGATGATTCAGGCATGGCAGGGATGAAAAAAGCGGACCTGGTAAACCGGTCCGCTTGTTTCGATGAAGTTTTTGTGAAGCTGACCGAGGTGCAAATTAGGCAATCGCGGCAAGCGCTTTTGCTGTTTTGCTCTTCAAGTTAGCAGCTTTATTTGGGTGGATCAAGTTGCGCTTTGCGGCTTTGTCCACGACAGAAGAAAATGCGGAACTAGCAGCAGCAGCGGCGGCTTTGTCACCGGAGGTAATTGCGGCAAGCGCTTTTTTGCGAAGCGTCTTCATGCGGCTCTTTTCGGCACGGTTGCGCTCAGTGCGGACAACAGTTTGACGTGCGCGCTTGATGGAAGATTTGTGGTTAGCCATAGTCGTGTAGTAAAAAAATCAGGTGCCCAAAGGCGGGCCGGGGAAAATAGGAATTAATGCAGAGGTGTCAAGCTTGTGTTTCAGAGAAAACTTATCCGCGTGGTTTGAGATTCGTTTTATTCACTAAAACAGCCTCTTGCGAAACTTCCTCAGATTTAATCGAACCGCGAACAATAAAGACGTCGGCTCCAGTGCCTACGCGGTTGTATAGATCTGCAACATCCTTGCTGGCCATGCGAACGCAGCCGTAGGAAGCGGGTGTGCCTAGGCGGCGTTCCTCCGGTGTGCCGTGGATATAAATCGTTCTGCGGAAAGTGTTTTGATTATGTGGTTCTGTGCCTGCGAGCCACAAGATGCGAGTGACGATCGGGTCACGACCTGGAGCATCGGGCTTTAGGATTTCACCCGTGCGGCGGCGACTTTTAAAAACGGAGCCCATTGGCGCGCCATCACCGATTTTTTTTGCAATTTTCAATCTGCCTAGCGGGGTGCAGTTGCTGCCGGGACGGTCACCAATGCCGAACTTTGAGGTGGAAATTGGATAGGATTTGATCGGAGTTCCGTCGCGGACCAATAGCATTTTCTGATCTCTTACACTGACGATCATTTTATTTCGCGTGTCACCGGCACTAGAATACGAATTTGTACCGCAGCTAGTGAAGCCAATAGTAATCAACAGGCCAGTTAGTGATAAGAAAATGAAGCGAATCATGGCAGATCCAAATGGGATTAAGCTAGGGCGCTTTATGATTTAAATTACTAACAGCAGATTCCGAGCCAGATGGCAACATGCGTGCAAGGGATGATAATGAGGTATAGAAGAAGCCAATCGGGAATGGAAGCAGAAGAATGGCAGATGGCCAATTTGCTCCCATCGCAGCCTCCACAACAACGAAGAGGAAGAAAAAGCCAAAGAGTAGTTCCACAAACGGCGTGAGCGTTTTCATCGCTTTGTAACTGCTTTTTTTCCAATCCTGTTTTTTAGTTTTGCTGATTCCGTATTTGGGAGTGCGAACGAAAGCGGTCTCATGATTGAAAAGCGCTTCTAATACAGCCTTTGCATTGCTGATCGACATCCCAATGCCGAGTGCCAAAAGCAACGGTAAATAGGGAATTTCCCTCCACCATGAGCCGGGGCGAAGCGCTTTTTGAGCCACCAAATAAAACACGACTACCGAAACCGAGGAGAAGAAGAAGATTGGCACATTGACAATATAGTAGGTGAACGCGCCGAAGTCTGGTTGGGCCTGCTGGTTTGGATAAATCAGGAAGCAGAGGCAAATGAGCAGCAGGTAAGCGAAGTTCGACGTGAGATGTGCGGTGGCCTCCATTTTGATGAAAAGCGGCACGTCACTTTTCCAAATGGCAGGGAGAACTTTTTGCAAACTTGGATCGAGCCTTTGGTCCAGCGATGCTGCTGGCTTTTGAAGCCATCCATATCCACCGGTAACTCAGCTGGGGTTTCCACTTCGTTGAGGAAAATGAAACGCCAGCCCTTGAGCTGCGCACGGTAGCTCAGATCCATATCCTCAGTGAGCGTATCGTGTTCCCAGCCACCTGCATTTACAATACAGGATTTTCGCCAAATACCGCCGGTTCCGTTGAAAGTGAAGAAACGACCGGAGCGATTCCGCGCAGTTTGCTCTAGTTCTAAGTGCCCATCAAGGAACATCGCTTGAATGCGAGTCAGAACGTTGAAAGTGCGGTTGAGGTGGCCCCAGCGGGTCTGGATCATTCCGATTTTTTCGTCGGTAAAGTAGTGGATGGTTTTTTGGAGTAAATCGGGATTTGGGACGAAATCGGCATCCAAAATCAGGAGATATTCTCCTTTTGCGAAGCGGCTGCCGTTTTCCAATGCTCCGGCCTTGTAGCCTGTGCGGTCTGTGCGGTGAATGTGCTCTGCATCGAAGCCGCGTGCTTTCAGATCCTCGATTCCAGCTCGGCAGATTTCCACCGTTTCATCAGTAGAATCATCGAGTAGCTGGATTTGCATTTTATCCTTCGGATAATCGAGAGCGGAAACGGATTTCAATAAGCGATCTACCACATGCATTTCATTGAAAACCGGGAGCTGGATCGTGACCAAAGGGAGGTCCTTAAACAGCTCCAATGGCTTCGGGTGCTTCCGCGAGTGTTTTAAATACAGGTAAACAATCGTCAATCGGTGCGAGCCGTAGCCTGCCAGTCCGATGAGAACGACAATGTAGGAAAAATACCAGAGAGGTGACCAATTCATGGGGTAAGCGTGCTCTAAACGACGTGTTCGGGCTGAAATAAATTTCTAAATTTCCGGAATCGGCAAATAGTTTAGATGAGTTAAATAAACCAAAGACGAGACGCCGCAGGCAAGCCTTAAATTCACACTCCGTCAAGCTTCAAGTCCGAACAGCCTATTTCCTTGGATTGGAGGGGCAGTGGTTCAGGTTTCTCTTACCCTCAATAGAACGGATTTCTCATTCGGCCTCTGTGATATTTTCCTCGAGGTGTTCAAGGATAGAGGGCGTTTCAAGGTGCTCGATTGCTTCTTCTAGCGATTTTAGCTCGCCGGGATCTTTAGTTTTGGCTGCAACGGCTTGTAAATATGGAACTGCATCGCGACTGCCGAAATCGCGAACTGCAGCGAGTGCGGCGGAGCGAATTTCGGGTAGCGGATTTTGGAGCTCTGCTAGGATTTTGCGCAACGAATCCGCGTCGTCAAACCAGGATAAATCATTGAGTTGCCCTTTGCGTTCGTCGATCCATCGCTGATTTTCAGAGCTGCCGGGGGGATGAGGGGATATGACAGGCGCGGGAATTTCCGGAAAGTTTGTAAAGCGATCAGCCGCGCGTCGTCCCGCTGGAATGCGGTTCGCTGGGCTCGTCGAATGATCAGCGCGCTGTGTGGTCTGCGATTTTGGCGACGAAATCAGCGTGGGTTTTACGTCTGTTGTTCGTGCAAAAAATACGACGGTAATCGCCAAAATGGCTAAGCCGCCGATTAAAACTCCATGGAACTTGCTCACTTGTTGATCGTGGCAGATCTGCTCATGATGGTGATATTGCCATCGAAGTAAGCGGTTTTTCGATTGATCGCTCCTTGCCCATTGAATGCAGTTTCACTAGACGCTTTGACGCGCTGAATTCCATCTTCATCGGCTGCTGTCTTTTTAAATTTCTCAATCACTAGGCCTTGGACTGAGGCATTTAGGCCAGATAACGTCATGGTGAAAGTCACAGGGAAGTAGCGTCTGCTCTCCTCTTTTTGCGTTTCCAGATTTTTCGCTCCTCCAAAAAGTTGAGTGCTGAGGTCAAGTTCCGCGCTCATGTAGCGAGTCACGTCGATGCGGCGATTTTTACTGGGATCGACAATGAAAACTTTTCCGGTTTCGTCGAAGATGAGTTTCGATCCACCAGATACATCGACTTCGGCTTCCTTAGATAAGAGCTTGAGCATGTCTTTTGAACTTAGCCGTACTTTATCGACTTTTCCCCTTTCCGTGGTGGAGGAAACGGATCGTTCTTTTTGAACATAGGAGGTGAGATTCATTTTAATTTCAGAATCCGTTGCCAATAGGCGAGGTGCCGAAAGTAATAGAAAGCCAGTCGTCAGAGCGAGGTTTGTTGATAATGATTTCATGATAGATAGAATGTTGAGGAGGTTAGATGGAGTTTAGGGAATTCGCATTCGTCGCTCTCTTGACTAGCGCAATAGTTAAGATATTCAAACAAATCTGAAATTCGGTCATTTCAATCACGAAAAGTTCTGTGCGTCCATATCGAAGACGACGGTGACATCTTCTGGCAGCGAGGTTTTTGAGAGAATCGATTGAACGTGACGAGTCAGTGGTCTTGCTTGGTGGGAGCGGAGAGTGATTTGGAAACGGAATTGGCCGTGGGAGCGAATCAGTGGTGAGGGTAGCACTTCGCCGAGAGTGATTCCCGCCGGGAGATTTTCTGCGAGCCGGAGATGGAGTGTTTGCAAGGTGAACTCCGCACGGCGTTCGTGAGTGGAGCGAGATGTTAGGACTGCGCAGTGTGCAAATGGCGGGAAGGAAAATTGGCGGCGGAATTCCATTTCCTGCTCGGAGAATCCATCGAAGTCATGTCTGCGCGCATATTGGATCGATGGCGAATGCGGCGTGAAAGTTTGCACGATGACTTCTCCCTCCAGTTCTCCGCGCCCGGCGCGCCCCGCGACTTGAGTGATGAGTTGAAAAGTGCGCTCGCCAGCACGGAAATCGGGAACATGCAGGCCAAGGTCGGCATTTAAAATCCCGACGAGTGTGACGTTGGGGAAATGCAAGCCTTTCGCGATCATTTGTGTGCCTATCAGAATGTCGATTTTGTGGGCTTTGAATGCGGCGAGTGTGTCGCGCAGTGCATTTTTGCGGCGCATGGCATCGGCATCGATGCGAGCGAACTTCGCTTGTGGGAAAATTTTCGCCATCACTTCTTCCACTTTCTGCGTGCCATATCCTTGCAGTAAAATCCCCGGATCACGGCATTCTGGGCATTTGCGCGGGACGATAGATTGGTAGCCGCATACGTGACAAACGAGTCGCTCGTCTGTGCGATGATAGGTGAGTGCGACAGCACAATGCGGACACTGGCAGACGTGGCCGCAGGCGTTGCATTGCAGTGAACGCGCAAAGCCACGGCGATTCAGAAATAGGATCGACTGCTCGTCTTTTTCTAACCGCTGCTCCAGAGCAGTGCGCAATTTATCTGATAGGATGGCGGGAGCTCCTTTGTGTTTCGCGGCTTCTAAGCGCATGTCGATGACGCGCACCAACGGCATCGATTGGTGGTCGGCTCGCTGGGTCAGTCGGAGGAGTTTGTATTTGCCACTTTGGGTGTTTTGCCAAGATTCTAGGGAAGGCGTCGCAGAGCCTAACACAATCGCGCATGGTTCAAATGCAGCACGCAGCACCGCGACATCCCGGCCATGATAGCGCGGGACATTTTCTTGCTTGTAGGTATTCTCGTGTTCTTCATCTACCAAAATGAGGCCCAATTCTGGGAGCGGTGCGAAAACTGCCGAGCGCGCGCCGATGACAATGCGGGCTTTTCCTTTGCGGATGCGATGCCATTCGTCGAAGCGTTCTCCCTGGGATAAGTTCGAATGAAGCACGGCGACTTGATCTTGCATCGCGGCAAAGCGGGCTTTGAAACGGCGGACTGTCTGAGGCGTTAGGGAAATTTCTGGGACCAGGACGAGCACGCTTTTCCCCAGATCAATTGCGCGTTGGGCGGCTTGTAGATAGACTTCTGTTTTCCCGGAGCCGGTGACGCCTAACAATAATATCGGCTTGGTAGGTTCGGGATTGGCGACGGCGAGGAGAATGGATTCGAGAGCGGCAGCTTGTTCGGAATTTAAATCCAAAGGCTTCGATTCCAGAATCTCTTCGACGTTATCGGCATCGGGATCTCGCCGGATCTCTTCGATTTCAAGATGTAGTAAATTGGCTTTTCTAGTGCCTTTAGCGCGGCGGCGTTTCCCTCTCCCAGATCGGCTACAGCCAAGCGCCTATCGGAAGAATGCATTAGGAGAGAGAGAATCGCGAATTGCCTTGGCGCTACGTTTTTCTAACTTTTTTAAAAGATCTGCATCGGGCGTGGAATCTAACACGGCGATACGGCGGACTTTCGCAGAATTTTCCTCGGAACGCACTCCTTCCGGTAAAACGGAGCGAATGACGGATTCCATACTAGATCCGTAGTAGTTCGCGATCCACTCTGCGGTGCGCAAGAGCACAGGGGTGATGAGTGGCTCAGGATCGATCAGCGATTCTAACTCGCGCAGAGCGAAGTCCGCTTGTGCGGGTTCTGCCACTGAAAGAACTGTGCCAGTCGCGGATTTTCGGCGCAGTGGGATGCGCACACGGCAACCAGGTAGCACGTTGAGCCCAGCAGGAATGGCGTAGTCGAAGACTAGCTCCGAAGGTCCATCGATTAGCACGCGCGCATTCACTGTTGGATAGAGTGCCTAGCGGAGCGGTGTGGGCCAAGCGGATTTCACTGCGTGATTTCCACGCGATCTCCCAGCTCCAGCATTTTAAATAACTTCGCCGCAGTGCCAGCAGGCACCCGAATGCACCCGTGTGAAGCAGGGTAGCCGGGGACGACTCCTTGGTGCAGGCCGAAATCTCTGGAACTGAAACGCTGGAAATAAGGCATTTTCGCGTGATAAAGAGTGGAGGTCCAATCGCGGTTTTTATCAGTAATGACAAAAACTCCTTTCGGCGTGGCGAAGCCTTTTTTCCCCGTGGAGACTTTTGTTTTTAGAATTTCGTTACCTACTGAATCATAGATCCAGGCCCGCTGTTCTGATAGATCGATCTTTACAGTCCGCTCTTCATTCTTGGGATCTTTACCGAGTAAGAGACGCGCCATTGGCACGTCTTCCTGGCGGCAGGCGAAATCGATCGGCCACATTTTGAGTTTGGTGGTCTTTGCTTTAGTGGAGGCTCCCGCTTTGAGTAAATGTTCCGCCAGTTTTACATTCCCTGAGTCTGCGGCCATCATGAGTGGCGTGATATTAGAATCATTTTTGAAAAGCCAACGGATCACGCCAGGGCGGACACATTGGCGAAACTCTTCGGTGATTGGTAAAATGAATTGGCTGTTAGGATCAGCGCCTCTCTCTAGCAGGAGTTTCACAGTTTTTTCACAGCCTGTCGCAATGGCCAGATGCAGAACGGATTGTCCTTCACGGAGAGGCAGCGCAGGATCCGCGCCTTTTTCGATTAGCTGCGTAGCGATGTGATCATGTTGATTGCGAATGGCGGCGTTGAGTGGTGTGTCTTTAGTGATGCTGTGGACTTGGTTCACAGCTGCACCTTGAGAGATTAGCATTTGGACCATGTCTTGATCGCCTTGCTCGCTAGCAATGGTCAGGGCATTTCCCGTGGGAGATTTATTTTCTATCAGGACTTTAACGAAGGCGGTCTGCTTTTCCCGCATAGCGGCTTCAAAGAGAGAGAGTCCATCTTGCTGGAGTGTGCCAGGCTGCGTGCCTTGTTTTAGAAGTCGATCTGCGATGTGAGGATGGCGATTTTTCAATGCCTGCCAAAGCCAAGAATCCCAATTGCCCTTGGGTGGAGATACGTTGTGATCGAGAAAAACTTGGAGAAGCTCCACATCACCGCTGTTGAAAACACGCAGTAGCGGGGATGCAAGTTGGCCTTTCGAATCGCGACTATTCGCATCTGCACCCGCCTTGAGCAGAGCTGCGATTCTCTCCGGATTTTTATCGCTGACCGCGAGATCTAACAATGAAAGCCCTTTGGCATCACGAATATTTGGATCCGCTCCTTTGCTGACGAGTTGCGGTACGAAATCGAGCCAATTCTGCGCCACGGCATGATGAATCGTTGTTTCACCCGCAGCACTTAGTTGAGTTGGATCAGCACCGCGTTCTAGGAGGATTTCAGCGAGTTTGCGTTGACCATTCGACATCGCAATATGGATGAGGGAATTTCCTATGCGATCTTTAGCGCAGGCATCTTCTGCGGACTTGATGACAGTCTGAATGAAATTCTGCCGATCATGTCGGACGGCCCAAGGGATCATTTCCTCCCCGTCTGACATGAGTCCAGCCGCGCTGGCTCCTGCGGAAAGGAGATGATTGATGGTGGTATCATCGCTATGCTGGAGGGCGATGCCCAATACACTCACTTTATCCTCTGTGGAGGCATTTGGGTTTGCCTTAGCGGCTAACAATTTCGCAATCGCCGAGCTGTCTTTATTTTCGACCGCGATTCTTAGCGGAGTTTTTCCTTTCGGGTCTTTCTGTTCCACTCCGACGCCTAGATTGAGCAGCCATTCCAGCTGCTGTGAATTTTTCTCAGTGACGGCTGTGAGTAAGGCTTGGCTTGTGGGTTGCACTCCTTGCTTAGAAAGCTCTCTTTTTGCCACTTTGTGTGGCTGATCGCACGACGCGAAAATCCCTGCGCTGAGCAGCAGGGGGATTAAATGAACGAAGTGCCTGTATTTGTTTTTCAACACAACACGCATCCCATAAATTAGATTTTCAATGAACGCAAGCATTGCGGAGCCGGGAAAATTTCACAAAAATCGATGCATGCGCAATGACAATCCGTCCTTTGAAACCCGCGAAGAAGTGATGTTTTTCGACACCGATTGCGGTGGGGTAGTTCACAATCTGGCTTATTTACGGATGATCGAAACTTGCCGCACCCGGCTAGCTGCGACGATGGGAATGGATCTGCGAACCATGTCCGAAACTCACGTTTTCCCTGTGGTGACGCGCACGGAGGTGGATTACAAGCGCCCGGCGAAACTGGGAGACTGGATCACGATTCGCGGACGTCTCGATGAAATTTCCCGTGTCCGATTTTGGTGCGCCTTTGAGATGATTCGCGAATCAGACGGAGTTCTCCTGGTTACTGCGCGCCAATCCCTAGCGCTCGTCCAAATGCCGGAAGGAAAGCCGATGCGTTTGCCGAAGGAGTGGGAGAAATTTGTGTGAATCTCGCCCATCAGCCACCGTAGTCGCCGCTGTTGTCAACCTGACAGGCATTTTCTCAATCGCATTCGCATCACGCTCCCAGTTTCGGATCGTAATCTTTTGGTGCTCTAACGATTTTCTCGATGCCGTGTTTCGTCACTAGATTCCCGCCGCTGGAGCGCCCTTTGATTCCGAACTCGGCGAAATGTAGTGGCCGGATCAGGTTTTTCATCCGCAGGCCGGATTTGAGATGGACTAACAGCATTTGTGCTGC
>JAAURL010000203.1 GCA_012032235.1 Akkermansiaceae bacterium
GTCGCCAGGTATATGCCCCGTTTTAGCAACAAAGCTAAAACGGGGCTTTTTTTGGCACCAATACCTCATCCGAAAACAGTAAATCTAGAATACAAGACGCGCTAAAAATCCTCCCAACCGACAGGCTTCCTCCACTGTCTTGCCGCTGGCAATGCCCCTTCGGCGGTCCGCAGTTCCTTGATGATCTCCTCGGGAGTGTGTCGTTTTCTTTTCATGGGAGTCGATGGTGCTCACGCGCAGGGACTCTCATAACAGATGGACCAGCTTTTGGGGAGCATTCCACTAGGCAGCCTGCACACCATTTACGACCGATATTGATAAGCATTTTTGGACACCGATGAATGACCCTGTTTACCGATGGATACACTCGTGGCGAAGTTTAGGTAGAGTTAGGAGTGCGGAGTGGAAGATTTCAAGGAGCAACGTCCGTCTCGGCGGTGATGGTGAGGATCGCTGGGCGGTTGAAAACCACCGCCACGGGAAGAAACCCGGCAGGATGCCGGGGCTCCTTGGCTCCTTGGGTGTGCCGTTCAAAAATCAACAATCCGCAATTGGGATTGATCAATCGATTGAGATTTTCTATATGCAGCTGAATATCTGATTGTTCGGTGAAGTCTTAGGCATTCCTTTGGAATACTAACTCTAAAATCTTTATGAAAACGCCTGTTTCCCCTTATTTCTCCGCCGGAGGGAAAATCCGATTTCTGCTCGCGGCTTTGTTATGTGCATTTCAAACGGCTCTAGCGATTCCACCGATTCCTCAGACGGACAAGCTGATGCCTGGCCCGGTGGGTGAGCCGGGAGCTTTGACCGCGGTAGATGGAAATTACGCGCTGACCGGGACGGGCGAATACGACTTTGGGACAAATAGCGGCGGGCGATCCGGAGTGATACTGCATGATCGGACGCTGGGGGTGAATTGGCCGGTGCGGAAAATTTTCCTGCCGCCGCCGACGTTGGTGGATGTGATCGATTATGGAAATAACTTTGCGATCGATGGAGAAACAGCGGCGATTGGCTCGGGGAAATACGTTTTCATTTATGGGAGAAATCAAGGCGGTGCAGATAACTGGGGCTTGGTGAGGCAGCTCGACCGTGGCGATACTTTAGGCATTGGCCTAGACATTGATGGCGATGTGTTAGTGCGCCAAGCGGTGAATACTTCAGGCAGCGGGGTATTTGTGCATCGGCGCAACCAAGGAGGGACAAATAACTGGGGCTTGGTGAGCATTGTGCCGGAGCCAAATCCAGCGGGTGGAGGCGGCGGATTGGTCGGCGTAGGGACGTCGCCTGCGTTTTCATTTGGTGTGCAAGTGGCCCTATCAGGAACAATTTTTGCCGCAGAAGGAAGAATGGCGAGCGATGAGCCCGCGATTCATCTTTTCCGTGATGGCGATGGGCCGGGTGGACCGGGGGAGACTTGGGGGCTCTATCGGAGTTTGACGAAAGACCTAGTGCCGGGAGGTTTGCAACGCTTGGGCTTGGCATTCGATTGGGCCGACGGGCAGCTTTGCGTGGCTGGTTTGCGAGATATTGCGGGGACCTTGGGATCGTGGGTCTATCTGCTAACGCCGCCAGCGACTGCCACAGGGATTTGGCCACAGCTTTACGCAACGAGTTTGAGCGGCGGCGGTGAAGTTCCATTGAGCTTCGCGTTCCAAGTGAAGACAGGAGCAAATTGGATGGCAGTGGGTCGGCTTTACCCAAACGCGACGAATCCTGAGATTTTTGATCGAAGAGTCATTTTTTACCGCTTTTCTGGAGGTTCATGGGCTCAAGAAACCACCCGGGCGATTGGTCCCTTACCTTTGCCGCAAAGACTTGGCGGAGCCGCGCCTCTTAGGGAATTACCTGGCACGATGCCAAGTCTTGAGGAGCAGTGGCTCGGCTTGCAATTACGAGGAGATGGAGTTGTGGAGAGCATGGCTTGTGACGGTGCGGCTTTTTTTGGTGGGAGAAATACGATCAATTCATCGCTCAACATTCCTCAATCTGGCGTGCAAGTGTTAGAGCGGGCACTCGGCTCTCCTGCTTGGGGTGAAAGGACGATCCTCACCGCAAGCGCACCAGGCTCTGGCGGATTTGGCCAAGCGATTTCAATTGGGAGAAATTTCATGGCCATCGGTGAAACAGGTGATGATGAAGTCGCAGAAAACTCTGGAGCGGTGAGTATTTATGTGAGAGACAGCGAACTGACGAGGGATTGGCGCGCATTTGGCAGAGTGAAAGCCTCCGATGCGACAGTAGATATGGAATTTGGCGCAGCGGTGGCGACGGATGGAAATCTACTTTTTGTAGGAGCGCCGGGAAGGAACGCGGATCGTGGCGCAGTTTATGTTTTCAGTCGTGGAGAAGCCATCCCAGATACCGGTGTTTTCACTTGGAGGCAGCGAGCCGTCATCAATGGTCCGGTGGCTGGTGCTCGCTTCGGCGCGGCCCTAGCGATGAACCGGGATAATGAAAACCGAGCTCCTGCAGACCTCGATCCACGAATTGTGATCGGCGCGCCAGCTAATGCAGCTGGGAGAATCTATGTTTACGGCCCCACTGTTCCGTTAGTTTATACCGCGTGGAGCCTTGTCTCGGATTTTGCAGGGAGTGACAGCGCAGCTAACTCCCAATTTGGCGCAGGAGTGGCTTTTGAAAATGACACGATTGCAGCAGGAGCTTGGCTTCAGTCCGGAGGTGGAGCGGTTTATACGTTCCGCGATCTAGGTTCTGGCAGCTGGACGCAAACGAAAAAAATCACAGCGAGTGACACCTCACGCGGCTTGATCGGCTTTAGCATTTCACTTTCGCAAGATCGCTTGGCGGTCGGCACAGCACCTGCGATTATTTTCCCAAATACCGGCGGAGCTTTCATTTACGAAAGGAACCAAGGCGGATCTAACAACTGGGGTGAGGTGAAAAAAATCCTTCCGCCAACCAATCAAACCAGCTGGGGTCTGCACGTTTCGTTAGATAAAGATTCACTCCTCATCGGCTCGCCGATACAGAATGACATCGGCAGTGCGGGGAGTCGCAGCGGTGTGGTATCTGTTCGCCGCAGAGACCAAGGTGGATCTAACGGCTGGGGTGAGGTGAAAAGATTGACCGCAAATGATGCACAGGCAGATGATACCTTCGGCAGCGCGATGATGATCAATCGCTCAGGCGTTGCGATCAGCGCTCCCGGTAGTGACTCTCGCGGTGCCGATGTGGGGGCCGTTTACACTTACCGCTTCGGCTCGTATGAATTCTGGGCAGGAGATGAAGGATTGCTCCCCGGCCAAGATCATCCAGAGCAAGATGCCGATGGCGATGGTCAGCTCAATCTCGTCGAGTTTGCACTAGGCTCTGATCCACGAGATCGTAGCAGTGTGGGAAATTTTAATTATGGTGTTGTCGATGACGCGGGTGACAAATGGTTAGAAGCGACGTGGTTTAAGCCGCTCTATTCACTCGATGAGGTGCAAGTCGATTTCCGAGGTAGTCGTGACTTACGAAGCTTCGGCGACTATCTCCGAGTGACTGCCGATTTTCCTCTGCTAAAAACCGCACGCTCCTTCACCCCCGTGAGCAGGCAACCAAGGTATTTTACCCGACTGCATGTGATTTATCCGGACACGATCCGGTGAGATTCTTCATATTGAGGAGCGCCTGCATCTTGCATAAATGACACCCTCATTTTCCGAGCTTATCTGAAGGCCAGTAACACGGGAGACAGTGACCGGTTCGGATTTTCCACAGCGGTCTCTGGTGATACGGCAGTGTTCAGCTTCTAGCGGAACACTTCTTGCGGTGTGGGCTGAAAATAATTTGGGATACGAAAATAAATCAGGGAGCTGTATAGCAAATTTCGATTTCTAATCTAGCAAAGCTGCGCGTAGGCAATTCAGCTCTTCATCCAGCGCGTCGTTGGATGTGACTTGTTGGGCGAGTTCGGCGCGGATGAGTTCTTTCCAGCGGCGGCGCAGGCGCATGGAAAGAGTTCGCAGGGCGGTGACGCTCATATTAAGCCGCTCACTCAGCCCGGCGTAGTCTTCGGCGACTTGGCTGCTGGAGTCTTGGAAAAATGCTTGGAAGACAGCCGCCTTTCCGGAGGCTTGGCATTCCTCGCCCAGCCGCTGCTTGGCCCGCTGCATGATGTCGAGCGCCCAGACTCGGTCGAATGCCCGCTCGGGGCTGTCTGTTTCGGCGGCCAGGGAAAGGTAGCTCTGCTCTGCGTCTGTGGCATCGAGTGAGATTAGCGCTTGGCCACCACCACGCTTGGCAGCACGGTTGCGGTCGGCTAGGTCGATCAAGTGATGCTTCATTCCGCCGAGGAGAAATGACCGGAAGCGCCCTTTTTCCGAGCCGACGCGGGTCAGCGATTGATGGCTCAGCAGCGAAGCGATGAAGCCCTGCACGGCGTCCTCCGCATCTTGCTGCGAGCAGCCCCAACGCCGGGCATAAGCATAGAGCGGACGCCAAACATCTCGGCATAGATTCTCCATCGCCGCTGCCGCGCCAGAACCTTCGCCATGAGCAGCGGCGAGCACAAGACTCCAGCGGGTGGTGAGAAATTCATCTGCCATACGTGATCCCTACGCCTGAGTCATGAGGGAAATCTTGCCGTAGATCGAATGAAAAAGAGGGGGAAGTTGCGTAGTGAGCAGTGAGAAGAGAAGAAGTTTTTGCCGCAAAAAGGAGCAAGAATTCGCAAAAGAAAGAGAGATTTTTGA
>JAAURL010000029.1 GCA_012032235.1 Akkermansiaceae bacterium
CGTTCCGCAAAAGCAGCACATCTCTTTAGTTCCGCTGCTGAAGCCGGAATGATGGCGCGCCAGGCGCAGTTCAGCCGCCAAGTTTCGTGACGTTGCGTTTGGAGAATCTACTGTCGCTGGATTTCGCCACCATGATTGCGGATCCTGCTGACACGGTCTCTCAGCTAGAGAAATTCACCGGAGCGAACGGCATTGATTCTGCTGTTTTCAATCGCCGTGTGAACGACCTCGGTAATTCCCACTGGGTGCCGCCCGCGGAGCTTTCCGAAGAGGAAACTGCTGCCATCAACCTTTATTTATCTGCTGCCTAATGTCTGAACTGATTGAAAAAATGACGAGCTTCCTCAGCGAACGAGGAATTCCTAACCGCTTCCAAACGCTGGAAAGTGATGGCTTTTTGCCTGGGCTAGAAATCGACAATGGAACGTTGCTGATCGATTCGGAAAAACTGAAATGGCCAGGAGACATTCTCCACGAAGCGGCGCACATCGCACTAAATCCTCCTTCACAGCGGGCGCAGCTTTCCGGAAAACTTGAGGTTTCTCCCGCAGATGAAATGGCGGCTCTCGCATGGTCATATGCAGCCGCAGTGGCCTTGGAGATCGATCCGCACATTGTGTTTCATGAAGGCGGCTACAAAAACGGCGGAGCTCAGTTAGTCGTGCAATTCACCGATGTGGCTGCTGGGCGGGCACCGGTTGCTCCCGGCGTGCCAATGTTGCAGTGGTACCGAATGTGCTCACAGTTTCCTCTCATGAATTCCTGGCTCCGCCAAATCGAAGACCCCACCGCAGCGTAAAACTTCCTAACCAAAATTTAACTTACTCTATTTCTATGGCAACAGAAGCTTTCATCGGCGAAGTCAGAATGTTCGGTTTCAATTTCCCGCCTAGGAACTGGGCGCTTTGCAACGGGCAGATTCTGCCCATTCAAACAAACACCGCACTCTTCGCACTCCTCGGCACGACATATGGCGGAAATGGCTCGACGACTTTCGCTCTGCCGAATCTCCAGAGCCGCATCCCGGTTCATTATACCTCTTCTTTTGGGTCGGGGCTTTCGAATTATGTGCAGGGTCAAGCCAGCGGCAGCGAAAATGTGACACTGATCTCTACTCAAATGCCCACTCATACTCACACCAATACAACCACGGTGGCGGTGCCCTGCCAAAGCGGAGCTGGTGATAATGACAATCCAACGGGTGCGTTCCCAGCGAGCGGTGGAAGCAATAATCTCTATGCGGCTTCTGGAAATGTGGACATGAAGGTCATCAACGCCAGTCCCGGCCTCCCCATAGCTGGCGGAAACCAGCCTCACGATAACATGCCGCCATTCCTATGCGTGAATTTTTCAATCTGCCAATTCGGCATTTTCCCTTCCAGAAACTAACTAACCCACTTTGACTTATGCCTCTAGAACCACTGATCGGGCAGATCGTTCCTTACGCTTTCAACTTTCCGCCGCGAGGTTGGTCGACTTGTGAGGGTCAGCTCATCTCCATTGCCTCAAACACCGCGCTGTTCTCCCTCCTCGGCGTGCAGTATGGCGGGAATGGTCAGACGACTTTCGGATTGCCTGATTTACGAGGCAGAGCCCCGCTGAGTCAAGGGCAAGGGCCGGGGCTGAGCTCCCGCACGATGGGAGAAAAGAGTGGCGTAGAAAACGTCACACTCCTCACAAATCAAATGCCGCTGCACGGTCATCCGGGGAATGGAGTTTCGGTTCCTCTGCCCTGCTTTAGCACCGCAGGTTCAGCAGATAGTCCAGCGGGAGCGGTGCTAGCGGCGGCAAGTGAAGAGATTTTCAGCGGAATCCAGCAATAACAACATGGGAGCAGCCACTGCGAGCACGGTGATCGGAAATGCGGGAGGGAGTTCTCCCCACTCAAATCTACCGCCCACCCTCGCGCTCAACTTCTGCATCGCCACTCAGGGCATTTTCCCTTCACGCAACTAATTTCCTAACACCTTACTTTCTAAAAACATGGCCAGTCCTTTTATTGGTGAAATCCAAATGTTCGGCTTCAACTTTGCTCCGCGGGGTTGGGGCCTTTGCAATGGGCAACTCTTGGCTATTGACCAGTATGATGCGCTTTTTGCTCTCATCGGCACGACTTACGGCGGCGATGGAATAAGCACTTTTCAGTTACCCGATCTGCGCGGCAGGATGCCGGTGCATTATGGCCAGGGCCCGGGCCTATCAACTCGCTTTATCGGGCAGTCTGGTGGCTCAGAGACTGTCACCTTGATATCCAGTCAAATGCCGCAGCACACGCACACTGCACAGACCACCATCACCCCACGTGGCCAATCTGGTGCAGCGACGACGCCAAATCCAGTTGGTGCATTCCCTGCTGCATCGGCGATTGGAGAGATTTTTTCTCCTACGTCCGATGCGAATGGAGGCAGTTTAAACACTAACATCACCGTGAATCCAGCGGGTGCGGTCAACCGCACGAAAATATGTCGCCCTTCCTCTGTGTAAACTTCTGCATGGCTCTCGAAGGCATCTTCCCTTCTCGCAACTAATTCCCATTTCCTCTGTTCAAACAAATTTCCGCACATCCATCATGAAACATTCTCTTTTCCACCGAGCCCTTGCCGCGAGCATCGTCGCGTTGCCGATGGCTCTCCACGCTGTCCCTACGGAAATCGCTCGTGAGTCCTTCGAGGGCACTGGGGGGCAATCGGTTACACCACTTCGGTGACCGAGTTCAACATCGCTGCCACTACCGATTATTTCTCCATCATTACCAACGACGGCACTAAGCTTTCTGACGCGAGAGTCATGGGAAGTGCTGACGGGACGAGAGTCTTTTGCGCCGAAGATATTGATTCTGCGCCCAACACGTTCGGAGCCGCGCAGTCTCCTAACAACCAATGCGGTCAATATCGCAGGGAAAATTAACAACCAAGTGCGCATTCTCGTCGCGGCACCAGGACGTCCTGCTTCGCAAGTGACTCCACCATTGACGCCACTCGGGCAGTATGAAAATTTTTCCTCTGCTCCAACGGCCATCGATTTCATTCGGATCGACTACAGCATCAACGGAGGCATTTTTCAACCACTCGCTCAGTTCGCGCCGACAACGCTGAATGTTGCGTCGCCACTCGCTCTGGATAACGAATATCCCACTGGAACCACGACCAACCTTGGCGATGATACGGTTCCAGGTGATGACGCCGTGGGCAACCTGACGCAGAATTTTCAAGACTTCACCTTCAATATCCCCACTGGGAATAACGTTCAGGTTAGAGTCACCATGCACAGTAATGCGACTGGAGAATATCTCGCTGTAGATAACATCCGAATCTTCGGGGAAAGTGCAGCGTCGAATCCACCCGTACTCGCTGGCGTGCCAGGCACCAATCTCGTTTTCACCGAAGGCAATGCGGCGACTGCCATCGCTCCTGCGATCACAGTGGCCGATACCGATAGCGCCAATCTCACCACCGCCAGCGTCAGCATTTCGCAAAATTTCGCCTCTGGCCAAGACGTGCTCGCCGCCACTCCATCCGGCGCGATCCTCGCAGGAGACATCGTTTTTAATAGTTCAACCGGCATCCTCACCATCAATAAGAGTGCATCTCTAGCAGATTACCAAGCCGTGCTGCGCAGCGTGACTTACCTCAACACCAACACCGTCAATCCATCGACATTGACTCGCCGAGTCACCTTCCTCGGCAATGACGGCACGAATCCGAGTAACAGCCCGACTCGCGATATCGACGTCATCGATAACATCACCACGCAGACGATTCCATTTACCGAAAGCTTCGAGACCGATGGCCGAGGTACGCGCTACTCCGTTACAGGTCTCGCGAATGTCGTCTCGCCATTCGAAATCTTTGACCGCATTCAACCTTCGCCAGTCCCTACCAACATCGATGGCACTTGGGCCTTCGGCGTAGAAAACAAAGTCTTATCGAACGGCATCGTTGCCTTTAACCTCAACACTGCAAATTTCGCCACCCTCACTGGGAAACTCCGCGTCGCCGCTCCCAGTGGAGCCGTTTACGACACGGGGGATTTCCTCACCGTCGAAACCAGCCCTGATGGCTCCACGTGGACTAGGAGACTCGCTTTTTACAGCACTGCCGCCGCTCAGGGCAACCTCGCCCAAGACACCACGCCAGCTAGCGGCACGGACGCCGGTGACGGAACAGCGCTCAATGCCACGCTGCAAGAATTCACTTTCAGCATCCCAACAGGATCCGCAACTCTCGGCGTTCGCATTAGATCCAATACCAACACGATCGGCGAGCGCATCAACTTTGATTTTCTCAATGTGACTGGCACGCTTCCACCAGTCGTCACCTCCGTCAATTCCAGCACCGCAAATGGCTCCTACAAAGTCGGCGACGTGGTGAGCGTGCAGGTCAATTTCGACCAAGCTGTCACCGTCACCGGCACCCCGCAGCTCAGACTGCAGCCAGGAACCAACCGCACCATCAACTACGTAAGCGGCAGCGGCACATCGTCCCTAACATTTAACTACACCGTTCAAAATAACGACGCTACCTCAGATCTCGACTACTTCGATACCACTTCACTTACTCTGAACGGCGGCACCATCCGCGACTCTGCATCGAACGACGCGATCCTCACTCTACCCGCACCGGGAGCTACCAATTCCCTTGGAGCCAACAAATCTCTCGTCATCGACGGTGTCGTGCCTATCGTATTTTTGCTAACTTCCAATAATGCAAATGGCACTTACAAAGTCGACGACGTCATCAGCATTCAGGTGACTTTCGGCGAAGCAATCACCGTCACTGGCACCCCACAGCTCACGCTAGAAACAGGAGCGACCGACCGCACCATCAACTTCACAAGCGGCAGCGGCACATCAGAACTCACCTTTGACTACACTGTTCAAGCAGGTGATATTTCCTCAGACCTCGACTACGTCGCCACCACTTCACTCGCTCTCAATGGCGGCAACATGAGCGACGCGGCAGGGAATAACGTCGTCCTCACGCTCCCCGCTCCGGGATTGTCTGGCTCGCTCGGAGCGAACAAATCTCTCGTCATCGATGGTGTCGTGCCGACTGTTGCTTCGGTAAATTCCAGCACCCCTGACGGCACTTACCGGACAGGCGATGCCATCAGTATTCAGGTGAATTTCAGTGAAGTCGTCACCGTCACTGGCAGCCCACAGCTCACGCTGGAAACAGGAACGACCGATCGCGCCATCAACTACGCAAGCGGCAGCGGTACATCAGAGCTCACCTTTAACTATACCGTTCAAGCAGGTGATACTTCCTCAGATCTTGACTACCTCGATACCACTTCGCTCACTCTGAACGGCGGCACCATCCGCGACTCCGCAGGAAACAACGCCACGCTGGCTTTAGTCACGCCGGGAGCGGCTGGTTCACTCGGCGCAAATAAAGCACTCGTCATCGATACCGTCACCACCGCGATCGTGGCCGATGCCACTGCGACCGATGAAGGCTCAGGCACAGGAACCACCGCCTTCACCTTCACCGTTTCCCGCACTGGAGAGACCACTTCAGCACTCAATGTGAACTACGCCGTCACCGGCTCTGGAACCAATCCAGCCACAAGCTCCGACTTCGGCGGCACCTTGCCGAGCGGCAGTTTCACCGTCCCGAGCGGTCAAGCCAGCGCCGTGCTCACCATCAACGTCAGCCGCGATGACCTCGTCGAACTCAACGAAGGCTTCACCGTCACCCTCAGCAGCCCCAGCGTCGGCATCCTGTCCACCGCTACAGCCAACACGACCATCACGAACGATGACTCCGCTACATTTAGCATCGCCAATGCCAGCGTCGCCGAAGGCAACAGTGGCACCACAGTGCTCAACATTCCTTGGAGCTTGAGCAATCCAGTCAATACTGGCATTTCTGTGAGAATCAACACAGCAAACGGCACTGCCACATCAGGTGCTGACTACGTCGAACTCTCAGGAAGTTTAGATATCCCTGCAGGCGCTACTTCAGGAAATATCAACATCACCATCAATGGCGATAATCTCGTAGAGCCAGACGAAACTTTTGGTGTCGGCGCAGATATGCTCGTCAACAATGGATTCAACGTCAGCCTTGGCGCAGTCTCACTCATCAACGCAGTAGCCACCATCACCAATGACGACGCCGCTATCGTCCCCGGCTCACCCACACTGGGCATCAACAACGGCGCATCCTCAGGTAAAATCCGCCTCACAACTCTTGTCGCAGCAGCCTCTGGCGGCACAGGCACGCTCAGCGTTTCCGCCGTCCAAAGCGGAGCCACACCTAGCGGCGGCAGTGCTTCCATCGCCGATGGTTGGCTGATCTATCAGCTCGTTAGCGGCTTCACTGGCGGCGACACCGTCACCTACACACTCACCGACGGCACCAACACCGCCCAAGGCACACTTCAAATCGTCGTCTCACCACAGCTCGGTGAAACCATGAACGTCCTTAGCACCACTGCAGAAGGCAGCGGGCGCCGCATCATCGGCATGGGCATCCCTGGTAGAAACTACGTGGTTCAAATCAGCTCCGATCTTACCAACTGGACGGATCTCGGCAGCCCGATTGCGACCCCAACGAACGGCATCCTCAGTATCCTCGATCCTGGTCCACTGCCACCGACTCGTTTCTACAGAATCACTCAGTCTAACTAAATTTAGACCAGATACATAACTCACCATTCGTTATGAAATTACACAAAATCTTACCTTGCCTCGTCGCCCTCACATCACCTCTCACCGCCGCGACCATCATCGTTAGTGACACGGTCACTAGCACCATTCCGGATGGCTCCAGCTCTGGGCTAGCCCGCCAACTGGTGGTCAATGCTCCGGGAGAAAGTGTGGTAAGCATCGAAGTAGATCTTTTGATTTCAGCAGCCTCTGGTGAGTCCGCTTTCCTCGGGGATCTATACGTTTATCTCAGCCACGGCAGTGATCTAGTTGTCTTGTTAAACCGTGCGGGGAAAACCGCCACGGCTCCTTTCGGCTATAGTGACAATCAGTCCGTGAACGTCACTTTTACCGACACCGCAGCGAGAGACATTCACAACTATCGGATCCCCGTCACTGGCAGCAATGGCACTCCCCTTTCAAGCTCGCTGACTGGCAACTGGCAGCCAGATGATCGGGCCGTCGATCCGGCAGTCGTTCTGGATACGAGTTCCCGCGGAACAGGCTTTGGCGCTTTCACCGGCGATGCCGCTGGCGGGAATTGGAACTTGTTTGCCGCGGATCTCTCCACCGGCGCGCAGCACCAGATCACTGGCTGGACTCTCCGCATCACCACGATTCCCGAGCCGAGTTCCGCGTTGCTTTTCGTGACAGCTGCAGCTTTCGCACTGCGGCGGAAGCGGGCGTGAAAAATTTGTGGCAATACTCACTTGCGGCGTTCCCTAGCAGTTTTAAAATGCGGAACTATGTCATCCGCATCCGCACTACCAGCCTACTTTGAAGAGGAAATTTTACTCAATCCCGAAAGGCGCGAATTTCCTCCTTTCGACCTTGTTCGCCTTTTGGGCACGGTTTTTGAACCGACTCAAGATTGCCGAGTCTGCATCTTGATCGACTTTGATGAGCCTGCGGCTCTGATTAAAGATTTCGCCTTTCGGAAGCAGGATGGATTTCCTGTTCAGAAACATGCTTATCGCCATTTCTATCTGGGACTGAAAAACGGCGGAATGGAAGAGTTAGGCATGTCTGGCGGGGAAATGTTCGCCTACCGCTGCACCAAAGGATCGAACCTCGATCTCGATGACGACGTCTGGGATACGCAGGGAAATCACCTTTCGTTAGATAAAGATATCTATGCAAACTACGACATCATCCTCTGCATTTCTACTTTCTCTGCCACCGCTCCTCTGACCGCCAAGGCGAAACAGTTTGGCTTCCGTGGCGCGACGCTGCATGGCTTGAACGATGTGATTCTCAATTCCGGTCTTGCGGTGGATTATCATGATGTATCGGTTGACTCGGAGCGTTTGCGACTCGCACTAACAAAAGCTGATTCGATCGAAATCGACTTTGCGCTGGAAGATGGCCGCGTCCTAACAGCTTGGCTGGGGCTAGATGGTCAGGAAGCGCAGAAATCCCACGGCCTGTGCATTGGAAAACTCCCGACATCGCGAATTTACCAGCGGGAGAAGTCTACTTCGTGCCTGTCGATGCGCGTGGTCAATTTCCGATGAAATACGAAGACGGCACGCTGGGTGTGCTGGAGGTGGAAAATCGCTGCATTATCCACTCCACACTCATCGCTGGCAATCAATCGACGATTGACGCACACAACACCCGACTCAAGGAAGACCCGATGACCGGCACGCTCGGCGAGCTCGGATTCGGCACGCAAGTCCTGCCTGTTTCCTACGCCGATATTCAGGATGAAAAAGTGTTAGGAACTTGTCATCTAGCCACGGGTCGCGATGACCATCTTGGCGGAGATATTTTGCCAAGCATGTTCAAAAAACACGAAAATTCGACTCATGATGATATTCTCTTCGCCCCACACAAAACGCCAAATTTCAATATCAGCCAAGTGCGGATGAATCGCGGTAAGCAGCGAGAGATCCTCATCGAAAATTTCCGCCCAGCGCGCTACCTCATCGATGCGCTCGCGGCGGATCGATGAGATTTCACGACCCTCGATTCCGTGCTGAGCGCGGGGAAATCCCTGTAAGCTTGCGAAAGGCGGCGCTAAAATACTCTGGCGTCCCGAAGCCAGCTCGCTCGGCAATTTCGGCAATTCTGAGGTGAGTCTCCGCGAGAAGGTGCTTTGCTTTGCGCAGTCTCAACTGCGTGACATGGTCCCATGGGGAGAAGCCAAAAATTTTGCGAAATTTCCTTTCTAGCAGGGAGCGCGAAATCCCAGCGGCTTGTGCAATATCCTCTATGCTGATGCTTTCATAAGCATGCTCATGGATAAACCGCATGGCACGTGCGAGACGATCGTCCTCGACAGCAACGAGATCCGTCGATTGGCGGGTGAAAATGCCGAGGGGCGGGATCTTAATTTGTTTTTCGGCCACCGGATGGCCTCGCATGAGTTCGTCGAGTATAGTGGCAGCTTTGAAGCCAACTCTGCGAGCATTGGGAATCACGCTACTCAAAGGCGGGTCGCACAACTCGCAAAGTAAATCATCGTTGTGCTGGCCGATCACGGCGACGTCATCTGGCACTCTCAAGCCGATGGCCCGACAAGCATCTAGCACCTGTTGTCCACGAATATCGTAGCAAGCCATCACGCCGACTGGCTTCGGTAGAGATTTGAGCCAACGGGCAATTTTCGCCTGCTCCTTAACCCAATCTGCTGAGTCTTTCGAGGTAGAGGGGAAAACTTGGCATTCATAACCTCGATTACGCAGCTCGGTGACTAAATTTTCTCTGTGTCTTTGCGACCATGCGAATCGCTCATCGCCACAATAAGCGAAGTGCCGTAATCCGCGTTCGAGCAGATGCGTAGCGGCCTGCTGCGTAATGGCAGCACTGTCACTGTTGACGGAGGGAAATTCAGGAGTCAGGTCGGACGCACTCACATTCACGGTGGGCAAATCACAAGCTCGGACGGCAGAGGCGATCGCTTCATTTTCAATCCGCGCGATAATCCCATCTCCACGCCAGCTTTCTAACCAAGTAGGAGGCTGGCCGCCGCGCCCTTGCTCAGAGAGATGGATCGCCCAGGAGTCGTGCTCGCGCATCCAGTCGCGTATGCCGTGGAGCAGTTCCCGACTGAAGGAATTGGAAGTTTCTATCAGCAAGGCGACTACCGGTCTTGCTATGAGTTTTTTAGCTATAGACATGAAACGGTCTTAACTCTATTTTGCCTCTAAACCACAAAAAAATACGGAATCCTGCATGGACTTCCTATCAAGTATTGGCTATCTCTCATCTGCAAATCGTAAAGATTGTTTTTTGAATCTCATGACGAACCACTTTAAAATAGCAGTACTTCCCGGTGATGGTATCGGGGTTGACGTGACGCGCGAAGCACTGCGTGTCTTAGTAGCTCTCGAAGCAAAACTCACCGATGTGAAATTCACGTTTCAAGAGCACGCTGTCGGAGCAGCTGAGTACCTTCGCAGCGGCGATCCGCTCCCTGCGGCCACTCTTGAAGCATGTGCCGCAGCCGATGCCGTGCTGCTGGGTGCCATGGGCTTGCCAAGTGTGCGTTGGCCAAATGGTAAGGAAATGACGCCGCAGATCGATCTGCGGGAGAAGCTAGACCTCTATGCTGGCCCGCGCCCGATCAAACTTTATCATGGCGATGATTCGCCATTGAAAGGCTACCAAGCGGGTGAAATCGACTTCGTGATTGTCCGGGAAAATACGGAAGGTCTTTTTTCATCTCGTCTCAGCACTCATCCATCGGAAGATGAAGCACGCGATGTGCTACGTCTCACTCGGCAAGGGTGCGAGCGGGTGATTCGATTTGCTTTCGAGCTCGCCCAAAAACGCCGCCGACATTGCACACTGGTGGACAAAGCCAACGTGCTACCTTCGATGGTCTTTTTTCGCAGTATTTTCGATGAGATCGCAAAGGAGTTTCCCGATGTGACAACGGAACGCGTTTATGTAGATGCGATGGCGCTTTTCCTTGTTAGGAAACCGCAAGCCTACGATGTCATCGTCACGGAGAACATGTTCGGAGATATTCTTAGCGATCTTGCAGGCGGCCTCGTCGGCGGAATGGGGATGGCTCCATCGGGAGATATCGGTGAAAAATGTGCCGTGTTCCAGCCTTCTCACGGCACCGCACCTGACATCGCAGGGAAAGGGATCGCGAATCCCGTAGCGATGATTCTTTCCGCAGCGATGATGCTCGATTGGCTCGGTCACGAACAAACCGTGATCGGCGCACGTAGGATCGAGGACGCAGTGCAACAGGTCTTTGCCGACCCGCTCAACCGCACGCCGGACATGAATGGGAAATTAACTACTTCAGGAATTACGGACCTGATCATAGCTGCATTATGAGTCGCATCATCGATCTCACATTGACCCTACGCCCTGGGATGCGCGGCGTGGCTTGGGAGCAAGCAAAGGCAATCGAGAGCGATGGTTGGAACGCACGTAACCTCCATCTGTATTCGCACGCGGGAACTCACATGGATGCACAAACTCACTTTGCAGCGGGGACCGGGAACGATCGATCGCACGCCGCTAGAGCGCTGCATGGGCAGTGCTTGGTTGGTAAATTTGGATGGTATTGCGGATCAAACGGCGATCACGGTCGCGCACCTCGGGGAAATTGCGACAAAGTTCCAGCCCGGCGAATCGCTACTACTGCGCACAGGCTGGTCGCGACATTTCGAGAATCCGCAACATTATCGCGATCATTTCCCGCGGATTTCCGGCGAGCTTGCCCATTGGTGTGTGAGGCATGGAGTGAACATTCTGGGCGTGGAGCCGCCCTCCGTGGCTGATGTCAATGACATGGCGGAGCTCACTCGGATTCACCAAATTTTATTGGAAGCGAATATCACCATCGTCGAAGGCCTGACTCACCTAGACGCCCTGTCACAGGAGCAAGTTTTCTTTGTCGCCGCTCCTTTGAAAATCGAAGGCGGCGATGGCTGTCCATGCCGCGCCTTTGCCATCGAAGGCATCACTCCTCACTTGCTAACACTCCTATGATTCCGAAGCGCTCCCTTCTAGTTTTCGGCACCTTTCTCCTTTCCCTTCTGCTTTATGTGGACCGCACCTGCATTTCCCTGGCGAAGGATAGCATCACCAAAGAACTTGGCCTAACCAATGAGCACTGGGCCTGGGTGTTGGCAGCGTTTGCTTTCGGCTATGCTCTTTTCCAAACGCCTGGCGGCATGATGGCGGATCAATTCGGTGCGCGTATCGTCTTGTCGGTTGTTGTCACGGTGTGGTCGATCTTCACGGGCCTCTCCGCGTTGGCATGGAATTTGACGAGTTTGTTAGTCATTCGCTTCCTGTTTGGCGCGGGTGAGGCTGGAGCTTTTCCAGGCATGGCCAAGGTGGTTTATTCATGGATTCCGATTCCGGAGCGGGGCTTGGTGAAGGGAATCAACTTCTCAGGCTCACGTTTCGGCGCGGCCATCGCCATGCCCGGCATCGCTTGGTTGATTCATGCGATTGGTTGGAAACTCAGCTTTGTGGTTTTGATGGTCATTGGCTTTGTCTGGGCTCTCTTCTGGTGGCGCTGGTTCCGCGATGAGCCAAAAGATCATCAAGCCATCACGAAGGCAGAGCTGGATTACATCCTATCAAATCGTCAGAAAGTAGCTCCTACAGTTCCGCTCTCACCCGATGCTCCCGCTGCGAAAACTACCAAGATGCTCGCCTCAGGAAATCTTTGGTTAATGATGACGCAGTATTTCGCTAGCAATTTCACCTTCTTCTTCAGCCTTACGTGGCTTTACCCATACGTGAAGGAAAAGTATCAACTGACGACTGTAGACGCAGGATTTTATGCCATGGCTCCACTGATCGCTGGTGCGATAGGAAACATCTTTTCCGGTTGGCTCGTGGATGCACTCTATCGCCGAGGCCACGCCTCACTATCCAGAAAAATACCTGCGATCATCGGCTTTGCCTTGGCTGGCCTAGGGATGCTAATGAGTGCGGATCAAGCCACCGCAGAAGGCGCGATCATCTGGTTGAGCATCGCTATTTTTGGCGCGGATATGACACTTTCTCCTTCCTGGTCTTTCTGCATTGATATCGGTGGCAAGCACGCAGGTGCTGTTAGCGGAACGATGAATATGGCAGGAAATCTGGGAGCAGCCATCACTGCGTTAGCCTTTTTCTATCTACCTTCGACGAGCAAGAGCAGTGGCGCATTTTTCCAAGTGGCTGCCGGCCTCAGCACTGCGGCTATCGTTTGTTGGATCTTCGCAAATCGTGATAAAACGATCACGCAATCGTGAGATCTTCTCATTCTAGAAACTAGATAATCCATTCTCTATGTCGCAACAAAAACTCAAAGGAGTCTGCATCGGTGCAGGATATTTCAGTCACTTCCAATACGAAGCATGGCAACGTATTCCCGAAGTTGAAATCGTCGCCTTCAGTAATCGAGATGCTGAAAAAGGCGATGAGATCACCGCCAAATTTGGCATCCAGAAATTCTATACAGATTACCGCGAGATGTTCGATCTCGAAAAGCCCGACTTCGTGGACATCATCACTCCTCCGCCATCGCATCAGGAGATTTGTGCAGAAGCGGCCAAGCGCGGGATCGATATCATTTGCCAAAAGCCCCTCGGTCCGTCTGTGAATGTTGCTCGCGAAATCATCGCCAATGCCGCGGCGGCCAATGTGCGTTTCATGGTGCATGAGAATTTTCGCTTCCAGCCATGGCATCGCGAAATCAAACGCTTGATCGACGCGGGAGCAATCGGAGAGACATTACACTCACTCCATTTCCGCAGCCGCATGGGAGACGGTTGGGGAGAAAACGCCTACATCCCGCGCCAGCCCTACTTCCGTGATTACCCACGTCTCCTTGTTTATGAAACGGGTGTGCACTACATCGATACATTCCGTTACCTCGCTGGGGAGATTTCCCGCGTCACCGCATGGCTACGCCGACTCAATCCGATCATCAAAGGAGAGGACTGCGGGCTGTTAGTTTTTGAGTTTCAAAACGGTGCTCTCGGCCAATGGGATGCCAATCGCTTCAATGAACCTGCCTGCCCAGTATCAGAGGCAAGATATACATTTGGTGAATTCCTCGTCGAGGGCAGCGCAGGCAGTCTCCGCCTCTACTTAGATGGGCGGATCACGATCAAGCCTCTCGGCGGGGAGGAAGCGGAACACCACTATCATCACGAGCGCCGGGGTTTCGCCGGAGACTGTTGCTACATCGCCCAACGCCATTTCACAGACTGCTTACTAACAGGCGCTCCCTGTGAAACGAGCGGCGAAGAATACCTCAAAACGATGATTATTCAGGAAACGATGTATGAGTCTGCTGCCAAGCACACATCTATCGATTTGTCCTTTTGAAAAAACACTATGAACCACCAAGGACTCGACCATATCGCGATCGTTGTGCCAGACACGGAGGAAGCTCTAAAAGTCTGGCGAGATACAATGGGCTTCCCGCTCCTGCACAGTGAAGTCGTCAATAGTGGTAGCGTGCGCCTAACCCATCTCATCTGGGTAACGTCCATCTGCAACTCGTAGAGCCACTGACTCCAGATCATCCTTTAAAAACCTGGTTAGCACATCATGGTCCCGGTTTACATCACTTATGTTTGAAAGTGGATGATGTTAGCGAAGCGATGATTCACGCACCGGTGCCTACAGGCACAACTCCACATCAAGGAATCCTAGGAAAACGCGCATTGTTTTTCGACAAGGAGGCCACCCAAAACGTGCAATTAGAAATCACAGGAAACTAAGTGAAAGCGCCCCTTTCCAAATCCGCCGTCTTCGCAGCATTGCCACCTGTGTGGCCTGGGGATTTAAAGCCCCTCATTCGTCAATTTCCAACAGAGCACCAAGGACACAAACTCGTCATCCTTGATGATGATCCCACAGGCACCCAGACCGTGCATGATCTGCCAGTGCTTACGACTTGGGACAGGGAGGCGCTGTGCGCAGAGTTCGGTCAGCCCGGTCCTTGTTTCTATATCCTAACCAACTCGCGCAGCTTGATCGCGGAAGAAGCAAAAGCGCTAAACCAGGAAATTGCGGCCAACTTGTGCTTCGCTGCGGGAGAAAGATCCTTCACGGTGGTAAGTCGCAGTGACTCGACACTGAGAGGCCATTTCCCGCTGGAAACCGATGTGCTAACCGAAGAACTCGGACCTTTCGACGGGACGTTGATCATTCCCTACTTTGAGGCCGGAGGACGTTACACGATTGGCGATGTCCACTACGTAGCAGAAGGAGATCGGCTCACTCCGGCGTCTGAGACACCCTTCGCGAAAGATGCAGTTTTCGGGTACGAGAATTCTAACTTATGTCAGTGGGTCGAAGAAAAAACTCAGGGACGGGTGAAAGCGGAAGATGTCGCCTCGATCTCGCTTGAAACGATTCGCACCGGCGGTCCTGCGGCAGTTTGCGCCCAGTTGCTCGGCCTAACCAAAGGAAGCACCTGTATCGTCAATGCCGCTGCCCTATCAGACATGGATGTTTTTGCCCTCGGATTACTCCAAGCAGAAAAAGCTGGCCGACGTTACCTGATCCGCGCTGCCGCCCAGATCGTATCGGCTCGGCTAGGGCTAGAAACGCGCTCCTTGCTTAACGAAGAAGACGTGAATGCTCATCAAACTAACGGCGGATTGATTCTGGTCGGTAGCTATGTGCCTAAAACCACCGAACAACTCTCGCATTTACTCGTCCACACAAACATTGATCGCATCGAGCTACCTGTGACCGCTCTCTTGGATGAAACCCAGCGAGGCGAAGTCATCACTGACGCTCTGACAAAAATCCATGATGCCATCCGCGCGAGCCGAGACATCGTCGTTTTTACCAGCCGCACACTCATCACGGGTGATGACTCCGCGTCTAATCTCAGCATCGGGAACTGCGTCTCTGCGGCGCTTGTCACCATCGTGAAAGAACTCGAAGTCTGCCCTCGTTATCTCATTGCTAAAGGTGGAATCACATCCAGTGACATCGCAACGAAAGGACTCGGCATCAAACGCGGCATCGTCACAGGGCAACTTTTACCCGGGGTGCCCGTATGGCGGACGGGTGGCGAAACTCGTTTCCCAGGCATCGCTTACATCATCTTCCCCGGTAATGTCGGCACCTCCACCGCGCTAACTGACTCCGTGAATCACCTTTCGAAATAATTGACCAACCCATGAAATTTCCCCATATCCTTGCATTTGCTTTATTGGCAAACTTTGTCCGAGCGGCGGAGCCAACACTTATCACTGTGGAAGCAGAGAGCTTTGTGAAACAAACCCAGAATGCCAAACGCAACTGGGAGATCAAAAAAGATCGCCCTGACTCGAAGGGTGGTAGCTACATCGAAGTCCTACCCGACACGCGAGTCACTCACGGCGACAAGCTCATCGATGGCGAGAATTTTTCGAATGAGCCCGGAGCAGTCGCAGTTCTCCACTATCAGATTCAAGTGCCGGAAGCTGGCCGCTATTACGTTTGGGCCAGAGCGTTTTCCACAGGCACTGAGGATAATGGGATGCACTTTGGCCTCAATGGACAATGGCCAAAGAGCGGGCAACGCTGGCAGACCATCCAGAAAAACGGCTGGCACTGGGACTGTAAGCAGCGAACCGAAACCGTGCATACCGGAGTGCCAATGCAACTTTGGCTCGATATTGAAAAACCCGGAGAGCACACACTCATGCTCAGCATGCGGGAAGACGGCGTGGAGGTCGATCAGATCATCTTGTCAAAATCTCCAGACTTCCGTCCAGAAGGCGTGAATTACTCAGAAGCAATGATCGAAAAGCCCTTACCCAAAAAGAAGCTAGCCCGCCTGCCCGATGGCAATGCTGAGATCTTGGTTTCTGGGGAGCTCAAGCAATGGCACAAAGTCACGCTCACCCTCGACGGCCCGTTCGCAGGGGAACAAGATACGGCTCCCAATCCCTTCACTGACTTGGCATTCAATGTTACTTTCACTCACGAATCCGGGACACCCAGCTATACAGTTCCCGGCTATTTCGCAGCGGATGGAAATGCAGGCGAAAGCTCAGCCGAATCCGGCACAAAAGTGGACGAGCCCATCTCTCGCCGGACAAGTCCGGAAAATGGACATACACCACTTCTTTCACCCAAGGAAAACACGCGGCTCTCGATGGCGGCGGCGAATCGCTCAAAAACTATCACGGAAAGTCGGGTAGTTTTGAAATCGCATCTACTGACAAGACTGGCCGTGACTTTCGTGCGCATGGTCGCTTGAGTTATGTTGGGAAACATCATCTCCAGTTTGCTGGATCGAAGCAGTATTTCCTCAAAGCAGGCCCAGACTCACCCGAAAATCTCCTCGGCTACGAAGATATTGATGGAACCCTAGCGAACAAAAAAAACCTCAAGTTGAAGAATTGGCAACCTCACCTCAAGGACTGGCGACAAGGCGATCCAACATGGAGAAATGGCAAAGGAAAAGGTATCATCGGCGCTTTAAACTACCTCGCAGCGAAAGGCTGCAATACCTTTTCCTATCTCACCTACAATGCAGGTGGCGATGGAGATGACGTCTGGCCCTTCACCGAGCAGAATTATAAGTTCCAATATGATTGCTCAAAACTCGACCAATGGGGAATCATTTTCGATCACGCGACGAACCACGGGATCTACTGCCATTTCAAACTCCAAGAGCAGGAAAATGATGATGATCGTACTGTAGACAAAAACCGCAAGGAACCCGTTCAGGCTTCTCTTGACGGCGGGAAACTCGGGCCTGAACGAAAGCTCTATTTACGAGAAATGATCTCACGTTTCGGCCATCTGCTCGCGCTGAACTGGAATCTAGGAGAAGAAAACTCTCAGTCTACCGATGAGCAGCGTGCCATGGCTGATTACATCGCCAAGCTCGATCCCTATCAACATCTCAGAGTGCTCCACACGTTTCCTTATGAGATGGAGAAAGTTTACGCTCCCTTGTTAGGAGATCGTTCTTCGCTCACAGGACTGTCTCTTCAAACTCAGTTCGACTTTAGCCATCACCATGCTCTCGAGTGGATCCTAAGGAGTAAGGCAGCGGGAAAACCATGGGTGGTTGCCCACGACGAGCAAGGTCCAGCTGGACTGGGCGCTCCTCCTGACACCGGATACGAAGGGTTCACAGGAACTGCCTATGATCAGGAACCTCAGGGCCAGCGGCGCAAGGTTATGTGAAAGCTGCTCCCTACACCATCGATGACGTCCGCAAGGCCACGCTCTGGGGAAATCTGATGGCGGGTGGTGCTGGGGTGGAATATTACTTCGGCTATCGACTGCCGCAAAATGACATTCAGTGTCAAGACTACCGCAGCCGAGATAAAAGCTGGGACTACTGCCGCATCGCTATCAATTTTTTCCAAGAGAACAAGATTCCCTTCCACGAGATGGAAAATGCCAATGCCCTGATCGGGAATAAAAAGAACGACAACTCCAAATACTGTTTTGCCAAAAAGGGAGAACTCTACCTCGTCTACCTACCCAAAGGCGGCGATACCGAAATCGGCCTATCAGACATCAGTGGTGACTTTAAAATTTCATGGTTCAACCGCGGGAAGGTGGAGCCATCAAGGACAGCGGCGAAACGCTGAAAGGTGGATCCAAATCTCAATTTAGCGCGCCTGATGCACAAGATTGGCTAGCCGTAATCACTCGAAAGTAAGGCGCCCTTCATCTGATGAAGGCCCGCTACGTATTGGCTGCAAGGCTCGTTCCGAATTGACGAGCAATCAACTAGTCGCACGCTCTTCCACGCGATCTCTAAAAACAAGCTGTAACAGAGTGAGGTCCGAGCTCTCTAAGATGCGGTCAATTTTTCCACAAGGAGTCAAATTTACCTTTGATTTTTTCAGGGCCGTGACCTCATGTTGCAGCCATGGCGAAGGCAAAAGGCGAAAATCGGGTGCAGGTAAAGGTATTTCTCTACGGAATTCAGCCGCAGATTTGGCGGAAATTTACCGTGGCCGCTGACATCACATTTATTCAGTTTAGCGATGTCATCCAATCCGTGATGGGCTGGGATAATAAAAGCCCGCATGAATTCCGGCATGGTAAGACCAAGCGCCTTGTCGATGTCATTGGGCCAGTTGGTCTAGAAGACCAATGCGCCGGTGAATTCCAAGATGAAGCGGTTCTGACCGTTGCGTCATTTCTCGGGAAACGTCGTTTACCGATCCGGATTCTCTATCGATACGATTTCGCAGACGAATGGATTCACGAAATTGTCTTTGAAAAATGGACGGCGGGAGAAGGTGGTCCAGAAGTATTGGACGGCGCACGCGCTTGTCCGCCAGAAGATTTCGGTGGAACCTTCCAATACATGCAAGCACTCCATGGCGAAATCGAATGGGCGCATCCCGGCTACGATCCTGAAGCATTTGATCCTAAGCTCGTAAGCTTTGAGCAAAAGAAAGCGGTGAAAAGCCGCCGCTAGATTTTGCAAACTCTGCAAGTACCCCGGCTTGGATTCGAACCAAGGACCAATTGATTAAGAGTCAACTGCTCTACCAACTGAGCTACCGAGGCGTTAGGTTTTGTTCTGGTCGATTAAAAATAAAATCGTCCTAACGAGGACAAATGTAGCGACCCCCACGACTAGGGCAACGGTAAATTTTACCGACGCTCCAATCTTTTTTGTGACGACAAATACATCGACAAAACTCCTCGTAGACCCAATCACAGTCACATCCACATGAGTCTTATTCACGAATCACGGCTCACGCTGCACTTGGCCTTTCCGCTCATCATTGGGCAGCTGAGTCAGATGCTGTTAGGCGTGGCGGATACGTTGATGGTCGGGCATCTAGGAGTGACGGAGCTGGCGGCACTGACCTTTGCAAATTCCCTGTTTTATCTGCCTTTTGTTTTTGGAATCGGCTTGCTGACGGGTGTTTCGGTTTTCACATCGAATTCACGCGGCGCGGAAGATCTGCAGGGAGCGCGCAGCACTTGCCGACACGGGCTGTATCTCTCGCTGATTCTGGGAGTGATTCTTTTCGCGTTGGCATGGGTCATCTCGCTCAATCTAGAAATTTTTGAACAACCGGAAAGTGTCACCGCCCGGACACCGGTCTATTTTCGGATTTTAATGGCATCGATGATCCCAGCTCTCGCATCTCTGGCTTTAAAAAACCACGCTGACGCGCTAAACCGTCCTTGGCCACCATTCTGGATTTTCCTGGGTGGGGTGGGAATGAATGTGGTGCTGAACTGGATCATGATTCATGGGAAGCTTGGCTGTCCCGCGTTTGGATTTGAAGGAGCGGCATGGGCGACTTTGATCTCACGGGTCACGATTTTGTTAGGCATGTTTGGTTGGCTCTATCATGAAAAAAGTCTGCGCGAGTGGGTACCTTATCGATGGCTCGTTGCCATTCATTGGAAGGATTTTAAGCGACTGATTGCTGTCGGATTCCCGGCTAGCATCCAAATGGGTTGTGAGGTTTCCGCGTTTTCCTTGGCTGGGCTAATGATGGGACACTTCGGCTCAGCAGCGATGGCTGCGCATCAGATCGCCATCACTTTGGCCGGAATGGCATTCATGATTCCGTTAGGTTTATCAATGGCGCTCACCGTCAGAATCGGCGAAGCGGATGGAGCGAATGAACCATGGCGACTCCGCCCGATTGCTGTCTCAGGTTGGTTGTTAGGAGCGGGTTGTGCACTTCTGAGCGCGACTTGCTTTTTCAGCGCGGGCGATTTTTTGGCATCGCTGTTTACCAAACAAACCGATGCCCGCTCAGCACAAGTCGTGACGATGGCCGCTTCACTGCTAGTGATTGTGGGAGTGTTCCAAATTTTTGACAGTCTGCAAGTTTGCTCATCGGCGATGTTACGTGGTCTACAGGACACACGGGTTCCAGCCATGATGGGATTCGCTGCCTATTGGATCTTTGGCCTACCGATCAGTTATGGATTGGCCTATCATTTCAACTACAAGCACGCGGTGTATGGTGGGGATTAGCCGCAGGGCTATTCATCGCTAGCATTGCCCTGGCTCCGCGGCTTTGGAGAAAGACCAAAATCGGGTAGCAGGTGGAGTGACGCTTTTTGGTGACAAACAAAAAACACACTCGTCATTTCCAACGATGGGTTTAGGCCAGCCGCGCGATCAATAGCTCACGTTGAAAGACTAACTCCTTCGGCAAGTGATCATAGAGATCGATGAAAAATTCGCTTTGACTCACCAGCTCTGCCTTCCACTCCGCCGTGTGAAATGCCATCGCCTGTTCATAGCGTTCTTGTGTGAAATCGAGTAAACCATCGATATTGAAGTCTTCAAAAGCTGGCGTCC
>JAAURL010000204.1 GCA_012032235.1 Akkermansiaceae bacterium
TACTCAATCGTAGTTTCATTCCTTTCAGGGCACATCAGTCTTCTTTTGAAAGGCTCAGCGCGGTGCCCGTCGATGCAGCGGCTCAGCCAAAAAACAAGTTTTTCAGCCTCCGCAGATTCATTTCGCATGGAGCTGAGGGCAGCCCAATCCAGATGCGGGCGGGTTCTCGGCGCGGCGATGCGGTTGATTTCTAACTTGGCCATGATGGCTTCGGTCTCGCGTGGGTGAGCATTGAGGATATTGGCAGGGCGGGGCAATTCATCAAGAGCCTCCGGCGTGAGGCCGAAGGAAGTCACTCCCACACCGAAGGCGGCGCTGAGGCGGCGGAAACTATCTGCGAGCGCCTCGTCCTGGATGGGGCCAGCGTAAATGAGTTCGCCGCCCTGCGCCCACATGGAGACGGCAAGCGTTTGAAAAAAATCTTCGCGATACGTCTGTAGCGATGGCTGAATGCGCAGACGTGTGGCGTGCAGCTGAAATGGCGCGATGCCTAGGCGCTGTTTCAAAGAAAGCATCGTTTCATCTAACGACATTTCTTCGTCTGGCGAGCCACCCGTTTCCCAATCCACCAGAACGAGTTCCGGGTATTTCCACAAATTACTAATCGGCGCGTCTTTGTTGAAGGCCTCACGGAAAATGAAAGGAAAGCGTCCATTGATTTCAAAATAACGGGTCACGACTGCGCGAAATTTCCGGATCCGCAGCATCGCTTCATCTACGACGCCTTGATCGACAGCGGCGAGATCATCAAGACGACCTTGCGTCAGCGCGAGCAATTCCTGGGCCCCAGAAAGCGCCGGCAACGATGCACTGCGGCGATAGTAGCCTTGACCCTTTTCGACTTTCGCGATCGGTGATGTGGGATCACACGACATGATCGAAAAGTGATAGCGCAGCGATGCATCGGAATATTCTCCATTTAGCTGTAACCGCGTGAGCCGGATTAGCTCGGTTCCTTTGATCGATTCGGAAGGATTTCCCGGAAGCAACGGTGGTAAAATATCAGATAACTGCTGGCGGAGACTCATAAATCAGTCAGGGACGACATTTAGGTGGGCTGCTATCCAATTCAGCAGATAGTCACTCCGCAAGTCTCAAAAAATCAGAATTTTTAAAACTCCTCTTCGTTGGCAGGTTTTTTGAATAAGTATGCTCTCGTGCTTGTTCAACGGCACAAATAATTCATCGTTATTTTCATGAATCTGAAATCACTCGCAATCACTTTTCTTTTCACCGTTGGTGCCCACGCCCAACAACCAGATGCCAACAAAATCCTCGAAGGAGCCCGCCTATCTGCCACGTTGACGAAGCTGGATGAAGGTCTCAGCGGCAATCTCCGCAAAAACTCAAAAATACCGATCACTCTTTTCCTGAAGGGCAAAGACATTCAATTCCAATTTCAGGAAAACAAAGATCCATGGCGCATCTTTCACATGCGTTTGGCCGACGAAGCCTTCAATCTTTTTGAAATCAAAGACGGAAAAACCACGAATTTCCCGGCAAATAAAATCGTCGAGCCTATCGCAGGCACCGATCTAACTTACGAAGATCTCGCACTGCGTTTCTTCTATTGGCCAAATCCAAAATTAGAGGGATCCGAAGACGTCGGTGGACAACCATGCTATAAACTCCGCATCGATAAACCACGCGGTTCCTCAGGGCGCTACGAGGTCGTTTATGTCTGGGTTCACACGAAATTCGGTGCCTTTATGCGCATCCGTGGCCACGACAAAAGCGGCGGTCTCGTCAAGGAGTTCCAAGTCGAAGACATTATGAAAATCGCCGATAATGTCTGGACACTGCGCAAAATGCAAGTCGCCACCTGCGATCCTTCTAACAACCGGCGGGTTTCTATCACTGATGTCACCTTCGACGCGCCAAAGAAAGCAGGCCCACGTGGAGTCAGATAGATACATTAGCGTCTGTCTCAAAAAACTCTAGCGACATGATTCACTGGACGGATTCTCACAATCACCTCCAGGACGCAAGGTTAGGTGGAACAGTCCTAGTGATCGCGAAAATGAAGCAAGCTGGCGTCACGCGCTGTCTCGTTAATGCCACGGATGAATCGGACTGGCCAGCAGTGGAAAAACTATCAGAAAATGAGCTCGATTTCATTTCTCCTGCATTTGGCATTCATCCCTGGAAAGCCCACACAGCCGTGGCAGGTTGGCAGCAACGATTACAGGATTTGTTAGGAAAGCATCCGTCTGCATCTGTTGGAGAATGCGGACTGGATCAATGGATCGCGGATCCAAAGCTGGAAATTCAGCAGCCAATTTTCATCGATCAACTTCGCATCGCCCGAGAAATGAACCGCCCCGTCACGATTCATTGTTTGAAAGCATGGAATGCATTATTTGAAGCCTTCGCTGAAACTCCCCTTCCCTCCCGATTTCTCATGCACTCGTTCGGTGGCTCCATAGAAATCGCTCGCAGACTGATTCCGCTTGGCGCGTTCTTTTCATTTTCTGGTCACTTCCTACATCCCAGGAAATCCGCCGCTCTTGAAGTCTATCACCAGCTACCGAGAGATCGAATCTTGTTAGAAACCGACGCGCCAGACATGCTCCCACCAGCGGAAATCATCACTCATTCTCTCCCGGGAAATCAAAATCATCCGGCAAATCTCCCGGCGATCGGGAAAGCTCTCGCTACCGCTCTGGGGATGAGTCAGGAAGCTCTCGCCACGCTGACGGCTGAAAACCATCAACGCTGTTTTGGGTGAAGAGATTTCTCCCTCCCGATTCATCTCTTGCTGAAGTCGAGGCATTTCCTTATCAACAGCCCATCGCGCACCTCCCACCTCCACATGAAACTTCCCCACTTGCTCTCACTGGCTCTCTCGATTTTTGTCGCCATCACCCTCACGAGCTGCGGTTTGGGGAAATTTGGCGGAAAGCCGGAACCCACTCGTTTTCTAAAATCCACCGGGACAGACGTGACCACGCAATCAGGACGGCTGCCCTTTCAACACGCTTGGCGCGATCCGAAAGTAGATATTTCAAAATACAAAAACATCGTCGTTCGTCCGGTGACTTCGTCATTCATTCAAAAAGAAAATTGGAAAGACAGCAAAAGTGAATTCATTCCGACTAAGCGCCGCTACACCCGCCGCTGCGAAAAATTGGCGAGGTATTGGAGCAAGTCGCTTAACAAAGCATTCTCCTCTCCAGTTTGCCTTTTCTATAAAGTATCCGACACCAGTCAGCCGAATACTTTAATTCTGGAAACAGCCCTAACCGAAGTTCGCTTCAGCCAAACCCCGCTCGCCGTATGCAGCTTCGAAGCCCGCGTGATCGATGCATCATCTGGCAAGCTCATCGCTACCGTTTCCGACCGCCGCAGACCCAGTGTGAAAGCTTTAGCCGGTCCGAAGAAAAGTATCTCTACACTGAATGAAGCGATCTGCGATGATTGGTCGGATGAGCTATTCAAGGCATCCAATGAGGAACTATTTCCCGTCGTGAAACGCGGACCGTTCAGTCCTTTTTAATCGATCAGTATTCAGCAAAAATTTCCGATGAATCCACAGAGATTGAAAATACGATTAGGAGCACTCGCCTGCGCGATCATCTGCTCAATGGCTTCATGCAGCTATGTGTCGCCACCCAAAGAAGAAGCGAGTGCATTACACCAAAGCACAACGATTGAAGATGCGAATGCCTTACTCAAGAGATCCAAGCAACTGACAAAAAACAATGAAGTCGCTGCCGTCTACCAACTCCGTGCAGCAGAGATTGCATGGAATTTATTAGATACTGATGGCGGCAGAGTTAAAAATATTTCCAACTTGAATGAATCTCAAAAGCAAGCAATCCAGGTGCTAAAAACAGCCGCGGAAGAGCTGGCGGAAAATTTCGTCGATTCAAAATACCAACCTGTCAAAGAATTCAATCACGCTGGCTTTAGTTACCAAATCAACGCAGCTGCTGCATCGCAAACAGGAGTCCACACGCTCGACAATTTAACGGCGATCAAGCCAGTCAGTGAAGTCCGACATCGTCTCTGCAACCAATGGCACACCACAGATGGGATCGGTGCTCCACTCGCCTCAAAATGGAAAAGACCCACGGACCCGAAAGTTGCACGATTTGTGAGTAGCCGCAGCTATATGAACTCTTTCACTGCGGTGCTTTCATTTGATAAGACTAAAAAATCGGGTGCGCCAAAGTCAGCCTCGCTCGTGGGTTATGATCCTAGCTATATTTCCAAGATTCAGCTCGGCCAAACAGAATACCCTCTCGCAGCAGATTTCACCTCAACGATGGTAGATCAGACCAGCGACATTCATGAATTTAGACTTGCGCTGAAAGGCCTAATTCATCCCGGGGAAATCGATGCCAAACTTATTTCTCTAGAACATTATGACCCGAATCGAATTCCTGTTTTATTCGTCCACGGGCTAAATTCTCACCCACTGATGTGGCGAAATGTCATCAACAATCTACGTGCAGACCCCAAGCTACGTGGACGCTATCAGTTCATGATTTTCTATTATCCGACTGCCTGGCCGATCAGCTATTCTTCTCTGCGTCTGCGCCAAGAGTTAGCCGCATGGGAAGCCACCGTCGGCACACCAAAGAAAATGGTGTTGGTAGGGCACAGCATGGGTGCCTGCTTTCCAGAATGCAGGCCATCAATCCAGAGCGAAAAATCTGGGACGAAACTTTTGGAAAAAGCAGTGACC
>JAAURL010000205.1 GCA_012032235.1 Akkermansiaceae bacterium
AAGCGGCTTAGTGTGGTTTCACCTACGGCACAACGCAGAACACCGCCGAAAAATGAGGCGCGATGGCACGCACTCGCCCGGCCTCCGATTTCCTGCCGCGCCCAAGTCGAACCCGTCCCGGCGGCGAGTCGAATTTGCGCACAAACGGCGACGCACGCACGAAACAATTCCCCCTCACCCCCACCCATTCTCGACCCCAAGTTTTTCTTTTTTTGGAGACGGGCAAGGGCGACAGATCCGACTTGCTGGAGAGGAGTTTGGGAAATGAGCGGGGCTTCGTTCGAGAGGCTCTCGCAGAAAGGAAAAGAGGAAGAGGAGGAAGGGTCCAAGAGGAGGAGGGAGAATGGAGGGCAATCAAGTTAGTCAAGGTGACTACTACTCATAGTAGAAAATGACTCCAAAGTTTTATTCTGGATTTATTCCTCGTCTGTCTCGGTATCGGTATCGCTGGTATCTTCGACCTCGCCCTCTGTATCACTATCTTCTTCGTCTTCGTCGTCGTCCTCGTCGTCGTCCTCGTCTCCCCCCCCATCCCGGATGCTCTTTCTCGGCTTCCGGCCAGCCCGGGTCCGCTTCTGGGTTGCTCCCCCTTCATCGCCTGCATCTGACCGGCCAAGCTGTCCTCGTCCGGCTCGCTGATCTCGTCCTCGCTCTCGACCACGGCGGCTTTGCTCATGTCCTGCACGTCCAGCAAGACGTCAACGGTGGAGTCCAGGCCGGCGTAGCTGTCGCAGATCAGGTGCATTTTGAAGGCGAATTGGCCGACCTGTGGCGGCGCCTGGAATTGGCATTTGAAGGTCTGCATGTTGAAGGTGGGTTTGTTGTCGCCGTCGAAGATGGAGTTTTCGAAGTCGGTGAAGGTGAAAGGCGGAACGCCGATGCGGCCGGCGCGGGCGTCGGTGAGAAAGACCCGCCAGCGAGGAGAGTGATCTCGCGCAAAATAGGGTGCGTGGGCAAGCGGTGGTTGGATGGAGTTTCCTTTGACCTGGAGGTCGGCGGGTGAATCTTTGTCGATCGGCTTGCTTCGCCTGCCTTTTGCCGGCTTCCGGCCAAGTAAGGCGTCAAGATCGCCTTCTTCCGGATCAACGTCCTCAAGGTCGCTCTCCTTGACTTCTGGGACGTTCTTGGTGCCTGGAGGTATGATCCGACCTTTGACGACCAATTGAACCAGTGCGGAAGGGGTGATGACCTTATCACCGATGACCTTGAAGAACGCCTTGGCAACCACGAAGGTGGGCATCTGTTGAGCTACCTGCATGGATGTAGCGTACTGAGAGTCAGACAGATTGGAGGTGAGCTTTCGACGTGACGATTGTGGTAACGACATGAACTTCTGCAGAGACATGTGAGATTTCGACTCCGCCCCATCGATTGCCTGGATCATCTTGGGAGTGAAATAGGGCAACTGGAGAAGGGGAGAAGAACCTGGGAGCAGTGCTTGGATGATGTGTTAGAAAAAAGGGGTGATGCAGACCAAGCGAAGATCATGCGAGGTGCCGTACAAGCTATCCGTATTTCTGAAAGAGCTGATGACTGGTGGAATGCTGGCCTTCTTTCCCGTGCTATCAAGCAATATGAAGAATCTCTAAATGCTTTCGCAGATGCATATTGCATTCAATCCCGTCTAGCGCTGCGCTACAGTCAACTTGGTAATTTTTACAAAAGCTGAGCAATACTATCAGCGAGCCTTCGAGTTAATGCCGGAAAGCTTCGGTCGTGTAGAAAGCCACTGCTTCGGTTGCGAAGGTGCTTTTAATGGCAAACGGGCTCAGGGAATTGCGGAAAAAGTCTTTAGTAATTTGGCGGAAAAAACACCAAATCATGCACAAGTTTTTTATTTGCTTGGCTACTTGCGTGAGCAGCAGGGGCGTTATGAAGAGGCGGCGGCTCAATTTCGCAAAGCAATCCAAATCGACCCTGACTATCTGAATGCGTGGGAAAAATTGTTAGCGTTAGCATCTCGTATTCCCTTGCCTCACGAGGAGCGTGAAGCCGCGGCTCTATCACTTTTCAGGTTAGATCCTTTGGGCACCCAAGCCAGTCATGACTTTAAAAATGTTTTGAATTTCGCTAGCTTGTGGAAGGCGATTCTCGAATCCGAAGCCAGATTACCAGAAAAAGAGGAAGAAGCAATTTACCCGCTCGTTGCTTCCAAAGCAGAGCTTGAAAAAAGCGAGAACAAGGGGAGAGGTCGGACTTATTACGATTTTAATTCTCGTCGCTCAAACACACGCGAACGCTTCGCTTCAGCTCCTTTAATCACTGCTGTTACCCTTTTAATTGAAGAATCGATCAAGAAAGAGTAAGGCACACGCTTCGCGCTCTAGTAAGATGGCTCGCTTGAAGAGGTCATCCACGCAAAAATTTTGTGGCAGGCTTCAGCCGGGGCTGGAAATTTAGGCAATCGGCAGGACTTTCGTTTCCGATCTTGTGTCGGGGCAGTTTGCCTCGTTAGAATACTGCGACGTAATGCGAGCACAGCAGTTTAAATGGATTCCACGCGGAGAGCCTTTCCATCACCAGGAGAATGGCTCAGCGGGTGAGTTTCCTGCCATCTTAGAGCATCTAGTCCGCCAGCGGGGACTTCCTGCGGGCGTAGATCTGGAGGGCTACTTGCGGCCAAAACTCAAAGACTTGGCGGATCCCTTTCTGATTCCCGATATGAAACTTGCGGTGGAGCGAGTGTTGGCTGCTGTGGATCGAGGCGATGAAGTTTGCATCTATGGGGACTATGATGTGGATGGGGTGACCTCGATCACGCTGATGCGGAAGATCTTAATGGCTTACGGGCTGAATCCGCGCTACTTCACTCCACGCCGCGGACCTGAAGGATATGGCCTGAGCGCGGCGGCGCTGGAACGCTGCATGGCGGAGGGGAAAAAGCCGGATTTATTGATCACGGTGGACTGCGGTACAGTGTCCATCACCGAAGTGGCGCTTTTGAGAGCCAGTGGAATCGATGTTGTGATTGTCGATCACCATGAGCCAGATCTGGGAGCCGGCCGGATTGCTGTGCTTTGGTCAACCCGAAGTGCGGCTCGGAATTTACCTACCTCTGCGCAGCTGGCGTCGTTTTCAAGCTGGGACACGCACTTTTAAAAACTCGCCCGGTAGACTTGGATTTGAAAGGGCTCATGGACCTTGTTGCCGTTGCCACGATTTCTGACATCGTGCCAATGGTCGGCGAAAATCGGCTGATGGTGCGTCACGGGCTGAAGCATTTACCCAGCACGCTCAATCCCGGTTTACAAGCGCTCCAAGAAGTGACTGGGATGAATGGTCGCGCGACAGCCATGGACGTCGGTTTTCGCATCGGGCCTAGGCTAAATGCTGCCGGGCGGATGGACGTGCCTGAAGATGCCTTGGAGACTTTAGTGACAAATTGCCGGCGTTTAGCTGGTGAAATGGCCCTTAAACTCGATGATTATAATCGGGAGCGCCAAGCCTACGAAGCACTGATCCGTAAAGAAGCCACGGAAATGCTAACGCGGGATTTCGACCCGGAGCGAGATCCTGTGATCGTTCTTGGCTCGCGGGATTGGCATCACGGCGTGGTCGGCATCGTGGCTTCCCGGCTGATGCGGCAATACCACAAGCCCACTTTCATCATAGCTATTGACGAAAATGGGATCGGGAAAGGCTCTGGGCGCAGTATCGAAGGCGTTTCCCTAGTCGATGCGATCCGTTTTTGCGAAGGAGATCTAGTCGCAGGAGGCGGCCATGCCATGGCGGCTGGGCTTTCGATTGAGGAAGGGAAAATCGACAACTTTCGCTCCCATTTTTCCGATTACGTCCTGAACCACACCAGTGCGGAGCAACGCCAGCCAAAGCTGATCTATGACACGGAAATCGGCTTTGAGCAGCTCTCCCTAGAATTTCTTTCTAGTTATGATCTCCTACATCCCTTCGGAAATGGGAACCCGCAGCCTGTTTTTATTTCCCGCCGTGTCGGACTCAGCCGCCCGCCGCTGCATATGAAAAATAACCACCTCCGCCTGACACTGCGCCAAGGCTACCACGAGCAAGACTCTGTTTTTTTTGGTGGCGGGGAATATCCTTTGCCTGATCCACCGTGGGACATCGCATTTACGATTGATAGGAACAATTTCCGCGGAAGGACGACTCTGCAACTCATCATTCAAGATGTGAGAGCAGCGGAAGGCTGACTTACATTCCTTATTACCATCGTATTTGCTGAATAATTCAGCAACTGATGAAAATTTGCGGTTTGCAAGTTTGCTTTCCCGGCTTTCAATCCGGCTCCGACATGAGCCAAACCACATTCCGCATTGCCATCGGAGCCGATCACGGCGCCGTCGATCTTAAAAACGCCATCGCTTCCCACCTCAAGGCCGCTGGTCACGATGTTACCGACTACGGCACGGACACGACAGAATCCGTCGATTATTCCGACTACGCAAACCTCGTCGCTCGCACGGTGGCGGATGGCACATCGGATTTCGGGATTTTAGCCTGCACTTCCGGCGTGGGCATGTGCATTGCGGCGAATCGCCATCGCCACGTCCGTGCTGCCAATGTCCGCTCCGTGGAGGAAACGGTGACGACCCGCCAACACAATGATTTCCCAACGTGCTCTGCCTGAGCGGGAAAATTCACGGACAGCGCGACGGCGATTTCCATGGTCGATGCTTTTCTTTCCACGAAATTCGAAGGCGGCCGCACGAA
>JAAURL010000206.1 GCA_012032235.1 Akkermansiaceae bacterium
TATCCATCGGCATTGAAATGTGTGAGCACCGTGGAAACAACCGGGAAGCGACATTGAATCGCACCGCGAAGCTCGCTGCGGTCCTGATGAAGAAAAATGATATTCCGCTGAGAAACGTGGTTCCGCATTACCATTGGCCGCGGCGCGGGAGAAATCCTGCGAATAAGAATTGCCCTCATTTCCTCATGGACAATGGCCGCCCCGGTGGGAAGTGGCGCACCTTCCTCAATCGGGTGAACTATCAGTATCGGCGGCTAGGCTGATGACTCAACGATCCGATCATTTTGGCAGCCCGGGAAATCGGGAAATCACGCTGGAGCCTGGTGTGCACTACGTTTGTCAGCGCTGCACTGCGTGCTGTAAATGGCCGGGAGATGTAAGAATCGAGGAAGATGAAATCCAGCCGATCGCCAACTTCCTTGGCTTAACAGAGCAAGAATTTCTTGATCAATTCACGCGTCTGCGGACGAACCGGCAAGGGCTTTCACTCATCGAAAAGGAGAATCATGAATGTGTGATGTTAGAAGGAACTGTCTGTCGCATCCATCCCGTAAAGCCGGAGCAGTGCGCGGGATTTCCCAACAAATGGAATTTTCCCGGCTGGCGGCAAGTTTGCGAAGCGATTCCAGAGCCGATAGGGAAAATATCAGAATAATTTTGATATAGCGCAGTGATAAAGATCAGTCCTTTGCCATAATCCTCAGAAAACTTTCATACGTGCATGATTTCGGGCATGCGAAATTGATGAACTTCACAGGAAATTTACGAAAAAATCACAGTAAAGCAATGGACAAATCCTCACAGTTTGTTAGTAATCAAAGCAAATGAAGACTGCGTTTGCCCCAATTTTTGGTTACTTAAGAATAGCAGCCATTCTTTCAGTTGCTTTATCACTAATAAATTGCGAAAAGAATCATGCCGATATCGGCTGGTTAGAATTTGAACAGGATAGGATTGAGCTGAATACTCGGTTGGAGCTTAGGAAATTAAAATATGACCGTGCTCCTTCACTATCAAGTGGTAATGAGCTGCTAGCTGTCAATGAGCGAATCGAACGGCAAAACTCAATAATCACCGATCTAAACCATAAAAAAAGAACACTTTCCGAAGATTTAGTTGAGTTGGAAAAGCAATTGCCGAGCTTTAAAATCGCCACAGTTCAACAACAACGTCAGGCGGTAGTCGGTCTGACGTTCTCTGAAATATCGACAAAATCTCACAGCAAGTATCAAGATGTATCGGTCACCTCGATTGATGACCGAGGAGTGACGGTTCATCACGCACACGGAATTGCGCGTCTACGGATAGAGGAACTCAAGCCGGAGCAACAATACTTCTTCGGCTTAGATTTGGATCTTGCTGAGGAAGCTGAGAAGAAAGAGCGATTAGCACTAGCGAGTTATGAGGCATCGCTACGTGAATACACCTTAAAGAAACAGGCCGCTGACAAGAAAGCGGCGATCACTAAACCTCGAGAAAAACTTGCCTCTAGAAAAAGGCAAATTCTAGTGGCTGCCCAAGAACCATCATTGGAAAAGCGCTCTACGCTGTCCGCTCCACCGCCACGGATTCGACTTCCCCGCGAATCATATTCTAGGCGCACTCGACGCTCTAGTTCTATTTATTATCCCACTAATTATAACAACTCGCAATTCAATTCAAATCGCGGGAACGCGGCAAATGCAACATCCTGTTCATCTTGCCCTTAGCGCTAAACATAATTTAGTTGAGCGGGTCCAACTAGCACAAAATGATTTCCAATAGTTCTATGCACATACTCTATAAGCCGTATTCAATAGTCGCAATTCTCTCTCTGGTTTTTACTTCATGCGGTGAAGATAAAACAATGGTCGAGAAACGTGAGAAACAAAAAGTTGAAATTGCACGCCTAACTGGTGAGCTAGCTATCATCGATGAAAAAATCAAAGCGATGCCAGCCGACGTTTCCGCAGAAATAGAGGAAGCGAGAAAAGTTGCTGAAAAGCAAGCTGCTGAGGCTGCCGGACTAGAGAGAGAAATCGCTAAGCTAGAGGAACGTAAAGCCGCACTTCAAAGTGAGTATGATACGTATAAAGCGAAATATCAGGTAAAATAATTTTCTAAAAACTATATGTCATTTAGTGATTTAATGTCGAGTGGCCGGGGACCGGGAGTCTTGGGAATGCTCATGGCGTTGCTGGTGCTTGTTGGCTTCGGAATTCTTTTTATGTATGCTTCCGATGATATGGCAAAAGCTCCTTCGCGTTCGATTGAGTCAGTTATTTCGGAGCAAAAAGATAATATCAATCATCACACCGTCCATCTCGAAGAGCAGCACAAAATGTTGGCAAAATTACCTGAAAGGATCGCTCTGGAGAAAGTTCTCTCGGACAAGAATGAAGCTATCAAAATGACGCAAGAAAAATTGACTGCACTAAAAGCCAATCTGGAGTCAGTGAAATCAGAGATAGCCACAGGAGAATCTAAATTTTTAGCATACAAAGATGAATATCGGGCTTACGCAAGAAATCAGGCTAAAGGTCAAATCATGGAAACTTTGACGACACGTAACGGAACGATTTATAAGAATGTAAATATTCGTGAAGTGACAGCGATTGGAATTCAAATACGTCATGATGAAGGGCATAAGCGTATTTCATTCGAGGAATTATCGGATGAATTGATCGATCATTACCAATACGATCCAAGTCAAAAAGAGCAGGCTTTGAAGCAAGAAATGGAAACCAGAGCGAAGCATGATGCCGAAGTAGCTCTGGCGAATACAAAAAGTTCTGAGCTCCAAGCCCAGCAGCAGGCATTAAATGCCGAAGCTGAAAAAAAGAAATTCAACGACAAATTATAATTAAAAAATCTCAAAATAGGGCAACTAAAAGATAGCATTCAAGATATTGAAGAAGAACAGCTGCGTGCGAATAATGAAGCTAGCGCTATCAAGAGAAGCGGAAAAACATATAAACTTCGTAAGAATTCCTTTGAAACCGATCTTCAATCAAAGAAGCTTCAAATCAATCAGCTGGAATCAGAAATTTCTCAGCTAAAAGGAGGGCGTTAAACTTATCTATGAGTACGAATGGTGGAATCTTCACGTTTTTGATGGGCATTATTGTGATTGTATTTGCTGGAATTGCTTTATCTTTAATGGTTGATGGGCGAAATGGATCATTGCAGTTTAATCGTTCAATTCATCGAGAAATTGAGTTAAACACTGAGGAGATTGCTTATATTAAATCAAATATTCAGTATAGCTCTGATATACTCGAAGAAATGGTTATTGCACAGTCTCAAGCTTCCAAACTAAGAGGCCATCAAAAAACACTTCCGAGCGTAAATAGACTTCTTCAAACTGTTGGAGAACTGAATACTGGTATTGTAATTTTAGAGTCTTCTTTTAAAAGTTATCGCTCCGAGTATATTCGTCAGTCGCGTAAAGCGGCAATAGGTGAAAAAATCGGAAACGTAAGACTCCACGATGGTCGCGAATACATCAACGCTGTAATCAAATCAGTCACCGATGTAGGCCTTGAAATTCAGCATGACTACGGAATTGGTAGAGTTCAGGCTCCTGATTTAAGTCAAGAACTCCAAGAACGGTTTCAGTGGAATGATGAAGAGAGACGCCAACGATTGAAAGAAGAGGAGGATCACCGAAATCAACACTTACAGGAAATTTTGGCAAAATCCTTGGCTGAGGAAAAGCTTGAAGAAGCCAGTTCTTCAGACAGTGAAAATGAAAAGAAGAGTTTGCTGCAGACACGGGTGAAAGCATTGAGAACAAGAGCCCAAAACTTAAAGAACGAGAAATCAGAGACGGATCATTTGGTGCGCTACAGTCCGCAAAAATCTGTTCCTGGAAGTTTGGAATCAACAAGAGAAAAATCGATCCGACTCGCGAAAGAGTATTCAAAAACTCGGAACGAGCTGTCGCTCGCAATCGCTGATTTGGCTGAAGTTTCTCCGCAAGATGAGCTATTGCAGGAAACAATCCTAATTTCTCAAGAGCAGTTTTAGACTCTTTCCAAAAATGGTTCTCATTAGTGGATGGGATTTCATCGATTTCGCGCTTTTATTTCGTTTTCTCTAGGCTCAATGATCAATTCATGACGGAAAAAACTTTGTTTGAGAAAATCTGCGCTAAGGAAATCTCGGCTACAATCGTGCATGAAGATGATCGCTGCGTCGCGTTTCGCGATATTTCACCTCATGCACCAACACATATTTTGGTGATTCCTCGTAAGCCGATTCCTCGTGTAGGATTGGCGAAAGAGGAAGATGAAGCTCTGCTAGGTCATTTACTGCTAGTCGCAGGAAAAGTCGCCTGCAGCGAAGGAATTGCCCAATCTGGCTACCGTCTCATCATCAATAACGGGCGAGACGGCGGTGAAGCAGTTCCACATTTACACATTCATCTTCTAGGTGGTCGCCCACTCACTTGGCCGCCGGGCTAACAGCCTAGTTTAAGCTCTGTAGTGATATTCATAGGGTTATTCTAGACCCATTGCCAAAAGTTAGTTCCGTTATTTCGAGTGAGTTTTGCAGACGGAGCGGATGATTTTTGGCTGATTGATCAAGTTGCGGATCGACTCAATAAGTTTATCGCGCAGTTCACGGCTTTGTTTGTAAAGTAACCTGCCAGATCGTTTCCTTTCATATACTGCCAAAGGCGCTCAATCGGATTAA
>JAAURL010000207.1 GCA_012032235.1 Akkermansiaceae bacterium
GCCTCGCTCATCTCTCGCGCTGCAACGACTCGTGTCGTTTTCCCGTCTGTCCAGAAGGAGAAAAATAAGTATCGGTCAGACACCGTGCGGCCTAGGCCGTAGCTAGCGAGAAGCGCCGTCGGCACGGTCATTATCTGGTAGGAAGCGCACGGAAAAAGGATCCTCAAGAGCTTCTTCTAGCTCACGGGGTTTGATGTGGTGCAAATCGAATTGAACTTCGATAAGGTCGAGTTCCATATTCGCTACTCTGAGGATGACATCAAAAAGTGCAACAAAGACTTTAAAATAAGTGACGATGCTTCAGAGGTTCCCATGCTTCGGGAGTGCCTATTTCATCAGTGAGTCAACGGGCTTTCGCCTGAGGCCTCCCCGAGGTGGGCGAGGTGCTCTGGGAGGAATTTCTTGAAGCGCGTTTTATCGATGGCTTTCATGTAGGCTTCTTCGGGCGAAATCATGCCTTCACGGAGTTTCGTCCAGATGGATTCGTCCATGAATTGCATGCCTTCGGATTTTCCGCCGGTGATGACGTCGTATAGCTTCTGAGTTTGGCCTTCGCGAATGATTGCGGCGACAGCAGGAGTGGCGAACATAATTTCGTGCACAGCGGTCCGGCCGGGCTTGTCGACACGTTTGCAAAGCAGCTGAGCCACGACACCGCGAAGAGAAGCGGCGAGCATGGTGCGGACTTGGGATTGTTGATTCGCAGGGAAAACGTCGATGATCCGGTCTACCGTTTTACGGGCATTGTTGGTGTGAAGTGTTCCGAAAACGAGGAGGCCAGTTTCCGCGGCAGTCAGAGCGAGGGAGATCGTCTCCAAATCCCGCATCTCACCAACGAGAACGATGTCTGCATCTTCCCGGAGTGCCGCGCGGAGACCATCGGCGAAAGAGGGCGTTTGAACGGGAACTTCGCGCTGGGTGATGATGGATTGTTTGTTCCGATGGACGAATTCGATGGGCTCTTCGACCGTGATGATGTGCCGATTGTAATTGATATTGATGTAATCTAACAGCGCTGCAAGAGTGGTGGATTTTCCAGATCCAGTCGGCCCTGTGACTAGGACGAGACCGGAGCGCATTTGTGCGAATTGTTTGACGACTTCTGGCACGCCCAGGCTTTCCAGCGCGGCGATCTCAGTAGGAATGATCCGGAAAACAGCGGCGAGGCCGTTTTGCTGTTTCAGATAGTTACAGCGGAAACGGGAGGCTTCATCCATTTCATAGGCGAAGTCTAGGTCACCGCCATCAAGATATTTTTCAAAGGCTCTAGGATCGCAAATCTCGCTGAGGAGACTTTGAAAATCCGCGCCTTGCAGAACCGGCTGATCCGGCATCACCATGACGGAGCCGTGCACCCGAATTTTTGGCGGTTGGCCCTCTGAGAGGTGAAGGTCCGATCCTTTTTGAGAAATAAGGTATTGGAAGAGAGTATCGATTCTAGCCATGGGTGCAGCAGTGAGTTTTTTTAAAAAGTCGAAAAAGAGAGAATTTTATTAGTGAACAATTCGTGACGCTGATTCTGTCAGGATTTGAAATAGGCGAGCATTTGGTTTTTGTCATCACAGCGGAAGAGCGCTTCTTCACGGGTGATGATGTTTTTGGCGTAGAGCTGGCGGAGTGACTCGTCCATGGTGATCATGCCGACGTTTTTGCCGGTTTGCATGACGCCGGGTAGCATGAAGGTTTTACCTTCACGAATGCAGTTAGAAACAGCAGGTGAATTTACGAGCAGCTCCAGAGCGACGACGCGGCCATGACCATCTGCACGAGGCACGAGTTGCTGAGAAATGATGCCGCGGAGTGATTCGGAGACCATGATGCGGATTTGTTCGCGCTGATCAGTAGGGAAAACGTCAAGGACTCGATCGAGCGTCCGTGGTGCGTTTCCGGTGTGCAATGTGCCAAGGACTAAGTGGCCGGTTTCAGCAGCGGTCAGGGCCAGCTGAATCGTCTCTAGGTCGCGCATTTCACCGACCATGATGACGTCTGGATCTTCCCGCAATGCGCCACGGAGTGCACGGGCGAAGGATTCCGTGTGCTTGTGCACTTCGCGTTGGTTCACGTGGCAGCCTTTTGATTCGAAGACATATTCGATCGGGTCTTCCAGTGTCAGAATGTGATCTTCGCGGTCCTGATTGATGAAATCGACGAGTGCGGCGAGGGTGGTGGATTTACCAGAACCGACAGAGCCGGTCACGAGAATGAGTCCATTTTGATAACGGGTAAGAGGTAAAATGTGTTCCAGTGGGAGGCCGATTTCATTAATTGTCCGGATTTTATCATTGATGATCCGGAAAGTCATATCGATCCCTAAGCGCTGTTTCACGACAGAGGCGCGGTAGCGGCCAGTCGGCGATTGATAGGCGAAGTCGACATCACCGTGCTCCATCATCCGGCTCCATTCTTTATCGGTGAGAAAGGCGCGTGCCAAACGCTCTGTGTCTGCTGCGGAGAGTGGCTCATGGTCGTTCCAAATGGGGGCCAGCTGGCCGTAGCGTCTCCACGCTGGCGGGTAGGCGGTGGCGAGGTGGAGATCGGAGCAATCATACTCGCGACCGATTTGGAGATAGTCATCTACGTGATTTAGAACTTGGTGTAACATGGGGCTTTTGAAGGAGTGTTTGAGTCAATGAGGATTTTTAGAAAGAGTTGCGAGCACTGAATATCACGGCCTTTTTTTGGCAAAATAGTCTTTACGTGATGAGCGAACCAAGCTTTCACCAATGGCTTTACTGCGCTCAGGGTGAGGCTGGCGAGATTTTGAGACAAATTACGTTTTTTTCTCTCAACGGGGAGAGCCTTTCTCCGAAAAAATAGACTGGCCACTAAGCCAGAGCCGAGTGAACCGAAGAGCCATCCTGTCGGATTTTCTTTGAGCGAGCTGCGGAGCCTAGCAGGCACATCGAGCCGATGCTTCAGTAAATTTGCCTCGCGTGATAAACAAACGCGCGCCGATTCGCTGAGTTTAATCAGTCGCTGGATTTCTTGATCTTTTGAAAGTTTTCGATCCATTCGCGGTCTTTTTGGAATTCAGCGCGGGTGATAGGAAATGCGGGCTTTCCTGAAGGTTGTGCCAAGCGGAATAAAATGAAAGCGACAACCAAGTGCAACAGAGCAAATCCCATGGCGATCCAATACCAAGGGAAATTGGCGGCTTGGGCAATCGCAGCAACTCCGCCGGCCAGCAGAAGAGTCCAAGCAAAAAATAAACAGCCAATTGCCGCGCCGATGAGTGAGGCGCGTTTCGCAGTTTCCTTGCCAGCGTCCTTGGACTCCAGTTGGATCAAGGCAATACGCGAGGCGATCAAACTCATGAGTGCCTCCCGCCAATTCGCAGGAGGTAGATCACCGTGGGCAGACCGCGCGCCAAGATTGGGACGGGCGGATGGCTGCCCGATCTCAGGCGACGGATTCATGGACCAGTTAAGAAACTCACCTGACGTGAAAGTTGGCGAAAATTTCGCTTAGCGGCGGACGATGAGGCCGATGAGGAACCCAGCACCTAGCGCACCCAGGACGCACTTCGTGGGATTTTCACGGATGTAGTCTTCAGCTGTGATGTGGATTTCCTTCGCTTTGACGCGGGTGCCTTGCCATTGCTCATTGGCGGTATCCTTAAAATGACTGGCTTTTTCCGCAGCTGCTTGTTTGAAGGCCACGGCTTTTTCTGCGGCGACTTCGCGCAAGTGGTGGGCGGATTCGAGCGCGCGCTCCTTAAGAGCCACTGCCTTTTCGCCAGCAGCGGCGCGAAGATCACTTGCAGCTTGGCTGACACTTGGGTGGGGAGCAGTAAATCCGGTTTGTGGATCAATGCTATCTGCTGTGGAAAATGGACTGGACATGGCTTTTGACTTTCTTTTTCAGATTAACCCCTATGATCAATCTTCGTGAGAAAGAAAATGGCACCTCCTCGCGCAGGGTGCAAGGAGTGTCTTTTAAAAAGTAGCGCGTGAATTCTTTTTCTTTTCATCAGTGAAAGTGATCAACCCGTGGTCTCTCCAAGTGGCTGGATCTGGCAGTGACTCAACCCATTGCTTGGCAATGTGATCACCCAGTTTTTGCGCTCTTAAACCATTAACTTTTTTCACCTCTGCCGGGATTCCACTCTTCACGAGTCAGCAAGCTATCACCGTTGGAATCCTCTTTTTTAAATTTCTTGATGATCTTTCTAAGCTTGGTTTTCGGAGGGAAAACATTCTTAAATTCGTCGAAAGTGAGATCACCGCTGTCATCGAGATCAGCAAGATCGAATTTCCGAAATTTTCCTGAACCCACTTCAGGCGAATCGTCGTTTTTATAGGCCAGCCACTCGCTGAGAGAAATTTGTGAATCTACGTCTGTGTCTGCTTTTAGGAAGCGCTTGCGAATGTCGATCAGGCGCTTTTTGGGACGAGTCGTGCTGAATTCTTCAAAACTCAGAAATCCGTCATCGTTCGCATCTGCTACGTTGAACCGCGCAGTATCTTCCTGGACTTCGTTTTCGTCATCATCATTCTTATAGGCGATCCATTCCTCTAAAGTGATGGACTTGTCATCATTTGCATCAGCGCGGCTGAATTTTTTAAGCACCTGTTCTTCCCTAGCGCTATCTGACAAAGTCGTGCGGAATTCAGCCAGTGTTAGGGTTCCCGAAGAATCATCGTCAGCGGCTTGGAACTTCAGATTGTCGTCACTGGC
>JAAURL010000208.1 GCA_012032235.1 Akkermansiaceae bacterium
CCGATAGACTTTATGATCACGTCCACAATCCATCGCTTGCTCAAGCTCTTCGAGCTTGCAAGTATCAGGATTCGGGAGCTGGCGAGGACGAGCGATTCATGAATCATTCATGATTTAAACAGTCGTACAAGTTGTTAGATTAAGTTTCGGAAATTATTTTGGGCAATGGGTCTAACCGCATCTTCGTAGGTGATTCATCCTTTATTCCATTTCATAAATCTAACAGTTAAACCTTCCCCGCACACGGCAACGCCAGTGGCAAAACGGCGGGTTGCAAAGTCGACTTTGTTTTCGATCTTCTAACGGGAAATGTTTTATCTAACAATCTTCACACTGGCACTCAGCAAAATAAAAAAAGTAGCTAGGATTTGCTGGAATTCATCCTTCTTAATAATCTCATTATAAGAGATATGGGATATTTTTCGGTCGATTTCTTCTCCGCCATCGAAGCTAACAAACTAAAGCAGGATCCTTTTATCAACGAATGCCCAGCGATCCCATGTCCGTCCAATCCATCGCCAACACTTATGAGGAGTTTTAATTGTCGTTCTACACTGTGACCATTGCGAAAGCTCATTTTTTGAAGCGCTGCTGCACTGCCTAGGCTTTACTTGCAATTTACCGCTACCCGATTTTAGCTTCGGCCATGCTTTTCCGCTCTATTGCTCCATTCATACTCATTCCTTCAATTTCCGTTTCGCTCAATGCCGAACCTACGGCCACGGCAGGTGACGTGATCAAGGAGGCTACCTCCGCATTCCAGCAAGGCCGCTTTGATAAAGGCTTGGAAATCGTCAAACCATTGGTGGAAAAAGGCGACGGCGAAGCGCTCTACCTAATGGGTTTCGCCCACGAGACAGGAAAAGGCGTTACCGCTTCCGCAGAAAAAGCCCTCGATTTTTACAAAAAATCCGCAGAGAAAAACAACAAAGACGCGCTCTACCGCATGGCTTTCATTTTATTAGCCTCGGAAAAAAAAGAAGATCGTGAACAAGCACGTGTCGCCCTTGAAGGAGCCACCAAGGAAGATCCCACCGTCGCGGCCCGCATTTTAGGAGAAGCCTATTTGCGAGGCCGCCTCACTGCAGAGGCCGATCCCGAAAAAGCGATTTCTTGGTGGCAAAAAGCCGCCGATGCGGGAGACATCCCATCGTTAATCCTCATCGCGCGATATTACGAAGGCCAATTCGGATTTCCCGAGAAACAGAACATCAAAGCGGCACTCGAAAATTACACAAAAGCCGCCGAAAAAGGAGACACTGGTGCGATGGTCTCTCTCGCCTCACGATTACTCCGGGCCGACGAGAAAAGTCGCGACGAGGCAAAAGGCCGCGAATGGGCTAAAAAGGCCATCGAGGCGAAAGAATATTCGGGTTATTTGGTTTTGGGAGACTTTGAAGAAAACGTCAAAAAAGACCCGAAAGCAGCCCTCGCCGAATACGAGCGCGGCAAAGATGTCGGCCAAATCGACTGCGTCCTCCGCGCCGCAGAGTTTTACATTCAAGGAAATGGCACCGAAAAAGACTCAACTCGTGGTTTGGCACTTTTAGAAAAAGCCGCCGAATCAGGAAATCCAAACGCCAATTTCCGTCTTGCCCTGCAAGCGATGACCCAGGAGAAACCGGATCTCCTCGTGGGCTACAAACACCTACTCGCAGCAGCCAATGGCAATCTGCTAGAGGCACAAAACGAGCTAGGCTTGCTTTACCTATCTGGAAAACTCGCGGGAGTAGACCCAGCGGCTGGCACTGCCTGGCTGGGCCGTGCCGCCCAGAGTGGCTATCCGCAATCTCAGAATAATCTAGCGGCCCTCTACGAACGTGGCTCTGCGGGATTGCCCCAAAATCTCGAAGAAGCAGGGCAACTTTACACACTCGCCGCCTCCCAGGGCAATGGTCCTGCGACGCTAGCGCTTTCTCGTCTTTTCAACGAAGGAATCGGAGTGAAAGCCGATCCGGTCAGAGCACTCGCTTTTGCCATGCTAGCGGGAGAACGCGGTGAAAAAGAAAGTCAGAAACTGGCCGATGAAATTTCATCCAAACTCGACGACTCGCAAAAAGCGGAGGCTAAAAAACAGCTGGAAACCATCAAGACCGGGAAAAAGTGATTTTCACGTTTCTCCAAGGAAGTCTTGCTAAAGTTTTCAGAATCCGCAATGACCGCTGAGAGCATGAATTTTTTCCTGCTTCCTTGTTGTTCGCATTTGGCCATAGGGCCTACGGATTCGTTCTGTTCTCCTAGGACGTAAAAATCCCCAGCAGCCAGGAAGGAAGGAATCATTCTACCTCACGGGCGGCGGCGCGAGCCGACTCATTTCGACAGATCGGTGAAGTCCCCTTCCGCAGGCGCTGCGGAGCTTCACCCCGGGAAACATCCGGATTTATCGAAAATAGTCGGTTAGCACGAGGTCCTCCAGCATCAGCGGAGTAGTAATGATTTGCAAACTGCGCCGGACCGCCTGCAACACAGATAGAACTGACAACATGTCACACGAAACACAAGAACCCCAGAAATCGGGAAACAATCGTCGCCGCCGCTCACGTGGAGGCTCTAATCGTAACCATAACAACAACGAACGCAGCGAGCGCGGACCACGCGACTCTCGTAATCCGAACAATCGCAGCCAATCCCAAGGCCAGCGCCAAAATAACCATCGTGCCGAGGAATTCCGCCCACAAGCTCCTCGCATCCATCAAGCTCCCGTAAAGCTCAGCTTTTTTCAAAAAATTCTGAAAGCCATCGGCCTTTACAAGGAGCCAACACCCCCTGCCCGGCCCGAGCTCAAAGAGCGGAAAAACGATTCTGCCAAGCAGCAATCGAGTGACACCCGCCCGCCGAAGTCGAATACGCGGAATGCCCGTTCAAACGAGGGACAACCTCGCGAAGAACGCCAACCTCGCGAAAAACGTCCCGAAGGCGAGCGCTCACCACGTGGAGAAAATCGTAAAAACCGTGGTGGTGACCCATCAACGGTGGAATCCACCCGGGTCTATGTCGGGAACTTGTCTTACGACGTGACCGAGCAAGACCTGCAGGAACTCTTCAAAGGTATCGGCGGCGTTCGTAATGTGGAGATCGTCTACAACCGCAGCACGCACCGCTCCAAAGGTTACGGCTTTGTGGAAATGCTCCGACAAGAGGAAGCCATCCGCTCCGTGGAAGTTCTCCATGACCAGCACTTCATGGGCCGGAAAATGATAGTCTCTGGCGCCAAATCGAAAGGCCAGGATGACCGCGAAGAAAACGACGGTCAGCCAGAACGCGGAGCCCGCCCAGTCGTCCTTGCACCGATTTCTCCCGCTGCGGATGCGGAACTACCAGTCGTCGCACATGAAGTGGGAACTGCAGAAAAAGCTGAAATCGCCTAATCGATAGAATCAATTTAGACAAAACCTCCCTCCGGCATGTCCGGGAGGAGGTTTTTTTGAGTCAAAAAATCACACGTTAAATCGGAACTCCACGACATCGCCGTCTTTCACGACGTATTCCTTACCCTCAATCCGGACTTTCCCTGCAACCTTTGCCGCAGCTTTCGTCCCTGCAGCGACTAGGTCTTCATAATGGACCACTTCTGCGGCGATGAAGCCGCGCTCGAAATCCGAGTGGATCACGCCAGCTGCAGCGGGAGCTTTGTCCCCCGCAATGATCGTCCAAGCACGGGTCTCCTGAACCCCCGTCGTGAGATAGGTGCGGAGTCCTAGCAAATGATAAACAGCCCGGATCAGCGCAGAAACACCGGAATCAGTCACTCCCATTTCTTTTAAAAACTCATCCGCCTCTTCCACCGGCATTTCGCTGAGTTCCTCCTCGATCCGGGCAGAAATCACGACAGCTTCCGAGCCGCTGTGTTCCGCTGCGAATTTCCGAACACGGGCGACCTGAGCATGGGAATCGGGATTTTCAATCGCTCCCGCCAGCTCATCCTCCGCGACGTTGCAGGCGTAGATGGTTTTCTTTGAGGAAAGCAGGAAAAACTCCCGGACGATTGCTCTGTCGTCCTCGCTAAAATCAATCGTAAGCGCGGGATTTCCCTGATCGAGATGCGGCATGATGATGTCGATGAGCTCGACTTCTTTTTTCGCTTCTTTGTCGCCGCCTTTCGCTTTTTTTCTCGCGAGATTGACGACGTTTTTCCAACGCCGCCATGTCTGCTAAAATCAGCTCCGCATTGATGATCTCGATGTCACGCAAGGGATCTACAGTCCCGAGCTCGTGGATAATATCGTCGTTTTCGAAGCAACGAACCACCTGCACAATGGCGTCCGTTTCGCGAATATTCGCGAGGAACTGATTCCCCAATCCAGCACCTTCCGAAGCACCTTTTACCAAACCAGCAATGTCGACGAACTCAATCGCTGTGGGCACAAGTTTCTGAGAACCAGAGATTTTAGAGAGCACGCTAGCCGTGGATCTGGCACACTGACGATGCCGACATTCGGATCGATGGTGCAAAATGGATAATTTGCTGCCTCCGCCTTGCGGGTGCGAGTCACAGCGTTGAAGAGTGTCGATTTTCCGACATTGGGTAGTCCTACGATTCCGGCCTTGAGCATTGCGGGCAAAAGGTGGCGGAAAGGTGGGGATGACGACGAGAAAAAACTGAAAGATTTGCGATCACAAACTGCGGACGGTCAGAAAGGCACGATTTTCGAGAAAAAAAAGCACTAAATT
>JAAURL010000030.1 GCA_012032235.1 Akkermansiaceae bacterium
AAACGAAATAGGGCAAAATGAAGAGCGGGATCCACTGCACGAGTGTTAGGACCGTGGTTTGGAGTTTAACATACGGTGTTTTACGGCGTTGAATTCGCCGAATCCCAAATACAAGCACACAAACGCAGTAAGCGAGGGAGTAATAGAAACTAGGTTCGGACAGCGCGACTTTGATCGTGTTTCCGAAGGTTCCAGCCGTATCCCACCAACCGTGGAGAACGGAGAAAAGCGCGCCGGGTTGCGGATTGAGCCAGGCGGGAAAATTTCCGCCGAATGGAAGCGCACCGCCCTTTTTCCAGTGATAGAGCCAGATGGAAAATAACAGTGTCCCTGCCAAGGTGAGCCAAAACTTCGGAGTGTGCTCACCGCTGATATGGATGCCGGAGCGGCGGAAGAAATCAAGTGGTGCTTCCCGGCCTATCAAAACAAAAACGTTGTCGTTGGGAATCACATGGTCACAGCCGTTTTCCCCGCAGAGAGTGACTTGGGATTCGTCGATGTCTTGGACAGTGGTGCCGAGGTGGAGACTGAGTTTCCCTTCCTTCGCGAGGGTTTCGAGCTTGTCGAGGTTGCCTGCCTTGGGACGGGAGAATTCTTTTTTGCGATAGCTGAGGTCTACGGAAGCACCAGACTCTGCCAGGGAAATGGCGGCTTCTAACGCCGAGTCACCGCCACCCACGACGAGCACGCGCCTCCCGTCATAGCCCTTGGAATCGATGAGGCGGTTGCTCACTTTGTCTAGGCCCTCGCCAGGAACATTGAGCTTGCGGAAATTTCCCGTGCGACCGATGGCGACAATGACGCGCTTTGCAAGGACGGGTTCGCCCTGGAGGAAATGAAGTTTCAGCTCGCTGGCCGTGCGTTCGATCCGGTCGATGTGCGCGGGGATCGGCACGATGCCGTGCTCTCCCTGCTGGGCAGTTAGTTCGGTGAGCAGTTCCTCTTTGACCGTGGCGCGGAATCTCATTTCCCCCGCAGGAATCATGTCCGACGGATAGGTGAAAATAGGTTTTTTGCGGGGGAAATTCCGATCGTGGAAAAGGCTTCGGCGGATTCATATAGGTGGAAATTTAGCCCTGCCTTCTTTGCCTCAATCGCTGCGGAGATACCAGACACGCCCGCGCCGATGATGACTAAATCCAGCGTTTTTGAATCTCCTCCTTTTGAAAAAGTTTTCTCCTGAAGGATTTCCTGAACCGCCCGGGCACCAGTATCAGCAGAAAATTTCAATAAAGGAACGCCGGTGAGATCGCCCACGATCCGCACGCCGGGAATATTACAAGTGCCGTCATCGTTCGTAATAGGAGCCTTTTCAACACCGCCAGCGGGCCATTTCCCATGCAGCCACTGAGTGTAAGATTGGATCAAAGAGAACATAAGAAAATGAATAGTGCCGGAGATGATGCTTTTCTTGGGATAATTCACAGGAGATTCTATTCCAATCGTTTTCACTGCTTCTCCTTTGGGGAAATTTCTGGAATAGATGCCCCGCCTTGTGTTTCTAAATTTGCAATCAACGCACTTTCCTATCACTCTCAAATGATGACTTCCGCCGAATCCGCCACTCGTGACCGTTACGCAGCTGCCGCCCATGCACCCGAAGCCGCGCTCTGCTGCCCGGTGGACTATGACCCACAATTTCTCAAAGCAATCCCAGCCGAAGTCATCGAAAAGACTACGGTTGCGGTGATCCGTCTAAGCATCTCCGCCCTGGCGAGACCGTGCTGGACCTAGGCTCCGGCACCGGGAAAATCTGCTTCATCGCAGCTCAAGTCGTCGGTGCCGCCGGGAAAGTCATCGGCGTGGATATGACCGATGATATGTTGGAAGTCGCCAATCGCAACGCACCGATCGTCGCAGAGCGCATCGGCTTCGCCAATGTAGAGTTCCGCAAGGGGCGAATCCAAGATCTAGGGCTAGACCTAGATCTATTGGATAAAGCACTCCAGCAAAATCCAATTTCCGATGCTGCTTCTTACCTCGCCGCTGATGAACTGGCCGCCGACCTGCGAGTCAAGCACCCACTGATCGCCAGCGACAGCATCGATGTGGTTGTTTCTAACTGTGTATTAAATCTCGTCGAAAGCAGATTGAAGCGCCAACTTTTTGACGAAATTTTCCGCGTTCTGAAAAAAGGTGGCCGGGCTGTGATTTCCGACATCGTCTCTGATGAGGAAATCCCCGTGCATTTACAAAACGACGCCTATCTCTGGAGCGGCTGCATCAGCGGTGCCTACACAGAAGAAGGATTTCTCAAAGCGTTCCAAGAAGCAGGCTTCTACGGAATCGAAATCCTGAAGCGCGATGATGCTCCTTGGCAGACCGTCGAGGGGATCGAATTTCGCTCCGTCACGATCCAGGCTTGGAAAGGAAAACAAGGTCCATGCTTTGAGCGCAACCAAGCAGTGATTTACAAAGGTCCGTTTCTAAAAGTTCTAGATGACGATGGCCACGCGATGGAAAGAGGAAAGCGTTATGCGGTCTGCGATAAAACTTTCAATCTCTATCAAAAGCCGCCTTATCGTGAACACTTTGCTTTCGTAGAGCCGCTCGTCGCGATCTTGCCGGAAGAGGCCACGCCCTTCGATTGCTCTGGCATTCGTGAGCGCCATCCGAAAGAAACGAAGGGCCAGGATTACAACGCCACCACCGAGGCCGCTAACTGCCGCACTGGGGGAGAGGGCCAAAGCTGTTGCTGATATGAACTTATGAACTCATTTCAACAAACACTCTCTTCTCACGGGCTAACACTCGATCGGGGTTCATTTGAAACGCTCCAGATCAATGTCGGGCGCAAGTGCAATCAAACTTGCACGCATTGCCATGTCGATGCCGGGCCGACGCGCACCGAAATGATGGACGAGGCGACGGCTCACAAGGTCGGTGCATGGATTCTTGAGCATCGCCCTAAAGTCGTGGATATCACGGGTGGCGCTCCTGAACTCAGTGAGTTTTTCCGCTACTTCGTAGAAACTGCCCGTTCGGTGGGTTCTCACGTGATCGATCGGAACAATCTCACGATCATCGAGACGAAGTCCCACGCCGATCTACCGGAATACCTGGCGAAATACGAGGTCGAAGTCGTGGCTTCGCTCCCTTGTTATCTGGAGGATAATGTCGATTCGCAACGCGGGAACGGCGTCTTCCAGAAGAGCATCAGTGCCTTGAAAAAGCTCAATGCCGTAGGCTACGGAACCACTTTACCGCTCACTCTTGTCTACAATCCCATCGGTGCGAAACTCCCGCCAGACCAAGCCGAGCTAGAAGAAGACTACAAAGCGGAACTCAAGGCGCGCTACGGCATTGTTTTTACTCGGCTTTTCGCAATTACGAATCTCCCCATCGCCCGTTTCGCGGTCGATCTGCGTGAACACGGCCAGTGGGACTCTTACATGGAGCTCCTTTCAAATAGCTTCAATCCCACCACGGTAGATGGCCTAATGTGTCGCAGCACCATCAACATCGGTTACGAGGGCGAGGTTTTCGATTGCGACTTCAACCAAATGCTCCGCATGCAACAGCGTAAGGGGAAGCCGCTTTATCTTTGGGATGTCACGCCGGAATCGATGATTTCCCAAACGATTCTCACCGCGAACCATTGTTTCGGTTGCACCGCAGGTGCTGGGAGCAGTTGCACAGGCACCCTGGAAAAACAATTAGCATCTTAGTCCCATGAAATTCCTTTTCGCTTCTTTGGTAGTTTTTCTCAGCGCTGTGATAACCACCCATGCGATGGATCATTCTCACGCGGTTTTGGACGGGTTACTGGGTAAGTATGTCAAACCCTCTGGAGTGAACTATTCCGACCTGAAGAGCAATATGTCATCGCTCAATACCTATCTAGATTCCATTGCTGCGGTGCCTGAATCAGAGTTTAAGCAATTCAGTAAAGATCAGCAGATGGCCATGCTCATCAACCTTTACAATGCGGCGACTCTCAAGCTGGTTGCCGATCACTATCCAGTGAAAAGCATCAAGGATATTTCCGCTCCATCAGGTGGACCATGGAAACAGCCTATCGTCCGTCTGTTTGGAAAAAACAAGACTCTCGACTATCTAGAAAACGAGGTTCTGCGCCCGGATTACAAAGATCCACGAGTGCACTTTGCGATTAATTGCGCTTCGGTCGGTTGCCCCAGCCTGAGGAGCGAGGCATTTCAAGCGACAAAATTGTCCGCCCAGCTTGACGAACAAACTCGCCTGTTTCTGAAAGACACCGCGAAAAATCGAGTCGATGCCAAAACAAGACGCTTTATCTGTCCTCGATCTTTGATTGGTTTAAAGCGGATTTTGTTAGTGAATCAGGAAGTGTGGAAAAGTTCATCGCTCCGTTTTTCGATGCGAATACCCGCGCAGTGATCGAGAAAGGTGGGCTTACCATTAAAAGTACCGAGTATAGCTGGAGCCTCAATCAACAGTGAGCCTTGGTCATTCGCAGCTGATTGTCTTTACCCGTCTTCCTTGTGAAGGACGGAACAAGACCCGCCTCATTCCTGCTCTTGGGGCTGTGGGAGCGGCAATTTTCATGATCGTCTGGCGCGCCACACGATCTCCCGGGTATCCGCATTTTGCCTCAGCGCCATTCATACGGAATTAGTGATTCGATTGGATGGCGGCTCTACTCATGAAGGCCGGGCGTGGCTGGGAGATTATGATTTCCGTGAACAAGGTGCCGGCGATTTGGGCGAACGCCTTGAGCGGGCGGTAAGAGATGCTTTTACCGAAGGAGCCAATAAGGTTCTAGTGATCGGAACGGATTGCCCGGAGTTGGATTCTTCCGTGCTATCGGAGGCGATGGATCTCTTGGCTGATCATCCACTGGTTTTTGGTCCCGCCTACGATGGGGGATATTATTTAGTTGGTCTATCAGAACAATGTCCTGCTATTTTTCAAAACATCGCTTGGGGCGGCCCAGAGGTGCTTGCAGAATCGCTCGCGGTAGCTAAGGCTGCGGGACTGAGCGTCGGCCTGCTAGGTTTTTTAGCAGATGTCGATGTGCCTGATGATTTACCTGCCGCTGAAGTCGCACTTGGGCAACCATGAGCCACACTCCAAAGATGTCCCTGCGGGCGAGATTTGAGGCTTCCACTGCCGTAATGGTGAGCTGCGCTTTACTGCTTCTGCTAGGTTCCGCACTGCTTACGAGCATCGCCGGTGAAGCGGGTGGAAAGCACATTCTCCCTTGGCTTGCGACACTTGCGGCGCTGACATTGGTCTGGCTGCTATCACTCGGCAGCAAAAAATCACACCGTTTTGGCTGATGGTGGTCGCCATTGGCATCCGGGGAGCGTTCCTGGTAATGCCCACGGGTTTCGATACCTTTCGCTACGTATGGGAGGGAAATATCCTGCTGCATGGATTCAATCCCTATGTTCACTCACCGGATGATCCCTTGCTGCAAGGATTGCGGGATCCCGCCTGGCACTCGATCGGTCTCCGTGGTGCTACGGCCATCTATCCACCGCTGGTCCAGTGGCTTTTTGCCGGGTTCTCCTCGTTAGGCCTTGGAGTTTGGGGATTTAAATTCATTTTCACCCTAGTCGATCTGGCGCTGTGCGGAATTTTGCTTAGAAAATTCGGTTCTAAGGCAGCTCGCATTTATGCGTGGAATCCTCTTGTAGCACTGAGCTTTGCAGGTGGAGGACATTATGATAGTCTATTTATCCTCGCGATGGTCGCATCATGGCTGATTTACCAACGAGAGAATGGGTTCCCACTTCGGGCAGCGCTTTTGATTGGGATCGCCATTGGCTTGAAGTGGATGGCATTACCGATTGGGCTTTGGTTGGTCATTCAAGAGCTCCGCCAAAGAGGTCTGAAAAGCGCATTCGTTTTGGTTTTATTCATCGCTGCCCCCGTATCGATTTCCTACGTTGTGCTGTCGCTGTGGACAGGAGAATGGACGCTGCAATTGATGCCGCCATTTTTCTCACGCACAGCGCGGAGTATGGAATTTTTGCCAGTGATCATGATTATCTCGGTCGTGTAGGCCAATTAGATAATCGAATCTACTTCATCATCCTAATAGTCGTTTGGGCTGTCGTCGCGAGTCGTGCACGCAATTTTCTTGAAGCTGCGGAGTGGAGTTTTTTCGCGACCTACCTGCTTTCACCAATGCTGCACGCTTGGTATCTGATTTGGATTTTACCCTTCGCGGTGAAGTCTCGCAATCCAGGCACCATTGCGCTGGCTGCTAGTGGGATATTTTACTTTATCGTTCACTATAATCTGGAACAACCCGGTGGGGCATGGACCTACAGTTGGTGGCAACGGGGTGTGATTTGGATGCCATTTATCATTGGATTTCTCATGGTATACAAAAACCATCGGCAGAAAGTATATCGATGAGACAAGTGTCTTTTGCAAAGGATTGATAGAAATAAGCCTCCTCTTCAGCGAACTACAAAATCTAACAAGCCCGCTGTTTCAAGTTCTCCAGATCGATGAATTCCAAGGCGGATTCGTGCGTCGCTTCTAAGACGACCTCAGGCGCGTGTCCTGCTTGGAAGGCTTCTTGCCAGCGCGATGCGCAGAGACACCATTGGTCTCCCGGCTTTAATCCAGGAAATCCATACTCTGGGCGCGGCGTGGTGAGGTCGTTTCCTCTATTTTTAGAAAATGATAGAAACTCGGCAGTCATCCTCACACAAACGACATGAACCCCGACGTCGCCTCCGCCGGTGCGGCAGCAGCCATCCCGATACCAGCCGGTGAGAGGATCGAAAGAACAAGGTTGTAAAGTGGTTCCGATGACATTGCGCGCTTCTTTTGGCATAAGATGAAGATACGCAAAAGTAGCAGCACGTCTAGTAGCTTGCGCTGCAGAGATGAAGCTGACAGGTTAGCGTCATTGGAGACGATTTGGAAAAATGATTTGCCGGAGCGGCTTGATCCGATGATGGCGAAAGAGCTGCGGCAAAGCCTGCGAAGGAGCAGCTTTGTCTATCCGTTTTTGGCGATTCAGCTATTTGCAGTGGCGGCGATGGTGACAGAATTCCGAATCGGGAGCGCGGCTGAAAGCTCAAACTATGTCGGGATGCTTAATGCTAAGTTGCTGTGGATCTCAGGACCATTTTGGATGCTGGTCGGCGGGATCTGTGTGGTCATCATGCCGTTGGGAGGCTTGATTTTAATGGGGCAGGAGCTGGAGGAAGGAAATCACGAGTTGTTGCTCCTGACCAAGCTGGACCGCTGGAGAATCGTCATTGGGAAATTCATAACACTGTGGGGACTTTGCGCGCTCACTTTTTTCTCACTCCTTCCGTATGTGGTAGTGCGTTACATGATCGGCGGGATCGAGTGGTGGCACGAGGCGGCCTGTGCTGGCACGGTGTTAGGGGTTGCGGCGATGGTTTGCGCGGGAATGATCGGTGCTTCTGCATTTAGGCGCATCGCGGCAAGGATCGCAGTGTTAGTTCTCTTTTTAGGATCGATGTTAGCGGGTTCTGCCGCGCCGCTTTTGATGAGCGCTGGTGTTACCCGAAGCTGTGGGATTCACTATCATCTCACGGCGCTGGCGGCAGTGATTTGTTATTCGGTGATGGGGCTGGCATTGGCTCGCTCCCGGTTGCGATTATCGATTCTCGCTTATGAAATGAATCCCAGTTCGATGATGATCGGGCTTCTGATTTTTTCTCCCTTTGTCATCGGGATGATCACGGCATTTTCCATCGGCTACGGTGGATTTATTGGGCTGTTAGGAATGGCTTTTGTGACTTGCCGCTTGGATTCCACATTTAAAGCTCCAAAGTGGATTTCTCCTCCGCAGGCGAAGGTGCCGCCACCGCTCCCTCCTTGAAATTTCTAACTGCTAAATCGACATGTCTAAAAACCCTAATTTAAAACCCGAGTATATTCATAGCGAGGAGTTCCTCCACGGCTTGATGAAGCGTCAGTTAAAGCTCTCAATTTCCTGTGCTGCGGCGTTTGCGATCCTGCTGTTTGGCTTGCCGTTGATGAATTACGTTGCTCCCGATTTCATGGCGCAGCGGGTAGGAGGATTCACGCTGAGCTGGCTGGTGCTGGGCGTATTATTTTTCCCTTACGTCTGGATCATCGCGAAATTTTTTATTTCCCGCTCGATGGCTCTAGAAAATGCCGAGGTCCGTAATGCCACTGAAGGAAGCAAGACTAACTGTTATTGATATCATTATGGATTGGAAACAAATAGACCCTTGGATTTTCGCCTTCTCCGCGATCACCGTGGTGGTGACCATCTGGATGGGCTTTCGCTCGGCGAAGAGTTCGAAGTCGGCTTCAGATTTTTTTGTTGCGGGTCGTTCTGTCTCCGTCGGCTGGAATGCATCGGCGATTTCGGGAGAATATCTTAGCGCGGCCAGCTTCATGGGCATCGCCGGGATGGTGATGCTCTCGGGTTACGATGCGCTGTGGTATCCGGTCTGCTATGCGTGCGGCTATCTTTTCCTGCTGTTATTTATCGCCGGCCCGCTGAGGAGATTTGGTGCCTACACGATTCCTGATTTCGCGGAGGGTCGATACGACTCGCCGGTCTTTCGTAAGATCGCGGTGTGCTTTGTACTGTTTATCGGATTTTTCTACACCATGCCGCAGATGAAAGGAGCGGGGACTACGCTTTCCTATATCTTGCCAGGTCTGCCTTACTGGGTCGGTGTGATGGCAGTGGGCCTAGTGATCACGCTGAACGTCGCCCTGGGCGGGATGAAAGGAATCACGCTGGTGCAAGCTGTGCAGTATTGGATTAAAATGTTCGCGATCTCGGTGCCGATTTTTGTCTTGCTCTCCGTCTATGGCGGCTATGGAAAAATCTTTCGCTCAATCGATCCATGCAGGAGACTGCCATCGTCCAGTCTGCGGAATTCGTTAGGAAATCCCTCCCGGAGAAAGCACCGAAGGATGAGGCGTGGCTAGCTCCATTTGGCCCGTTGACGACGAAGGCGACCCATGAGGCTGCAAAAGCGCTCCCTGCCGATCAGCGGGAAGAATTCCTAGCGAAAAATAAGAAGCCTTACTCGCTCCTTTATACATTTTCCGTGATTGTCGCAGTCGTTTGCGGAACAGCAGGATTACCGCATATTTTAGTTAGGTTCTATACAAATCCAGATGGAGTCGCCGCGAAAAAGACAACGATGTGGGTGATGATTTTGATCGGCACATTCTATGTTTTCCCACCAATTTTTGGCGTGCTGGGGAGAAATCTTTTGCCGGAACTCTACAATGCCACTGGCTCAAAAGGACCAGACAAAGTGGTGCTGGAGCTCCCGATTTTGATTCGGGAGAAGTACGGGATGCTCGGTTCGATCCTCAGTGGGATCACTTGCGCGGGAGCGTTCGCGGCATTCATGAGCACATTCTCCGGGCTACTCGTTTCCATGACCAGCGCCCTAGCTCACGATGTCTATGGCCGGATGCTCCGCCCGAAGTCGACAGCGGAAGAGCGCATGAAAATGTTCAAATGGTGTGCAGTGCTCATTGGGAGTGTCTCCGTGATTCTCGGTTGTTTCGTGGAGCAGTTAAATATTAACTTCATGGTGGGCCAGGCCTTTGCCATCGCTGCGGCCAGTTATTTCCCGCTGCTTTTCATGAGCGTCTGGTGGCGCGGCATGACGATGAAAGGCGCAGCCACAGGGATGCTCACGGGTGGCATCTGTGCTCTTGTGGCTGCGGTGTTGACCAATGTCAGTGATCTCGCTCTCGACAAAGGTCCGATGGGGAAAGTCTTTGCTGCATTTGATCCACTCAATGCGTTTTGGAAAGCACACCCGCTGCTCCGCATCCTCTGCGAACAACCGGCGATCTGGGCCTGCCGTTGGCAATCACACTGATGGTAATCGTTTCAAAAGCCACCCGCTCTAGCATTCCGAAAGATATCCGGATGAAAATGTTAGTCCTCCATGCTCCCGAAGCACTCGGTCTGAAACAAGAATATATTCAGGAGCACCAAGGCCCGGCGCATTGAGGAGATTCTGAAGCAAATTTTCCTAATATAGCTTTCAAATAAATTTGTTAGTAAATCAAAAGCATGAAAATCGCCATGATGAGCATGAGTCCGTCTTCGATGATCGTGACCGTGGACATGGGCAGTTGAAAAACGGTGCCGAGACAAGCGCAACGGATGATTTGTTTTGAAAAGACGGATTTGACCACACCGATGAGGCTGACGCCCATGGTAATGGCTGTGATCAGATTGACCAGTAGCGGATTTAAATTCGCGATATACGCCAAGCCCAGAGAGAGTTCGATGAATGGATAGATCCGCCCATAGCTAGGCCATGCTTTCGCGATGATGTCGTAACTCTGATAGGCATCGGCAAAGCCGCGCAAATCGAGCATTTTAAAAAATGAGAAGGCGATGAAAAATCCTCCCATGAAAAGGCGCATGGCCAACATCGTGTCCCACTGTCCCGTAGCGATGAGGAAGCTAGTCGTAACTAAAATGAGATAGATGAACAGAATGATTAGCGGCCGATAGGTAGTGACCGACTTTTCAGGCATCGAAGCCTGCGAGGAAAAAACCTGATAGCGCCCGAGTGGTTGCAGCCAAAAATTGATCTCTTCGTCAGAAATAACCCGAGAGCCTGTGATCACAGCTCGTGGCGGTTGCAGAGTGACTGCGGCGGATTCGATCTCAGCATGCTCGACCAGCCGCTTCTGGATTTTAGCGACGCAGCTCCCGCAAGTCATACCCGTGATCGTGATGGACTGTTTCATGGTTAGATCTCCTTTTCACGTTCTAACATTTTTAAATCTAGTTAGATTTTAGGCGGACGTTCTGGCTCGGGAATCGATTTAGAAACTGCGCGAATAATCTCCCCATCGATCGCCCATGATTGATAAAGATCTGGGATAGGATTCGCGAGAGAAAGTTTACCATCGCGCTCCAGACGCCGGAGGACGACTTTTAAAATGGAAAACGCCATGCTCCCGAGTTCTTTGTCGCTACGGTTACGATGGGTGCGTTTGACGAGGTCAGTCTGCGCGATGCGATAAAGTTTGCCGTCGCGGGCGAGATCGATCAGATGCGCGATTTCGACACCGTAGCCGATGGGAAATGCGAGGGATTCTAGCGTGCTACGGCGCGCGGCGTACTCGCCAGCAAGTGGTTGTAAGATCTCATGAAGCTGCGGATAAAAGAGCGAAATAAGGGGACGAGCGAGGATTTCAGAAACTCTCCCACCGCCGTTGGGCTGGATTTCTCCCGCTTGGTTCAGAGGGCGTTCGTAGTAAGCTTTGACGTAGTCGATTTCCCGATTCGTAAGGAGCGGGCCAACGAGACCGGTGATGAATCCAGAGTGGAAATCAGAAATGTCGCCGTCGATGTAGCAGATGATATCTCCGTGGGAAATATGCAGTGCTTTCCATAGATTTTCTCCTTTGCCGATGTAGCTCGCCTGACCCGGGAGAATTTCGGCAGAAAGGTAAACTTTTGCTCCAGCGGCGGCAGCGATTTCCCGTGTGTGATCCGTAGAACCAGAATCGATGACTAGGATTTCATCGACCAGTTGGCTTTTCCTAACGAGTGAATCGTGGATCGTGGAAACGATCTGGCCGATGGTTGCTGCTTCGTTAAGCGTCGGAATACAGACGGAAATTTTTTGGCCTTGCTTGAGGTCTAACAGCTTCCCGATGTCTAAGAACTGGCTGTGGTGGAAGCGCATGTTTTTTGGGTGGGCTTGGCGGATGGAATCCGCCGCCACGGTTAGATCATGTCGCGAGTAACGACGTATTTCGCCGCACAGCGCGGGCATTGAATATTGATAGACTCTGCGCTTTCAAAAAGCGCTTCGGGTTTTTCTTTCCAGCCACCGAGGACTGGAAGGATTTTCTCGATGGAACAACCGCAATGGAAACGGAAGCGCCGTGATTCGAGAGGAGAGGTTTCCTCGGTATCAGTGATTTTCGCAACGGCTTCAGAATCGAGTGATTCTAGCCATTCCAGATCGCAGCCGGGCTGGGCAGCGATCAGGGCAAAATTCTCATCGTCTAATCGAAACGCTCGTGCTGGGCGTTGCTCGGATTGTTCATAGTATTGGGAAATCCAAGAAATCGGATCCTTGCCAATGACTTCCAGAGTGGAAAGACGTGGTTCACTTTTCTCAACTGTCGTCGTCTGTGCATAGAAAAAATTCCGGTCAGGCTCGCGGACATCTTCCGTGAAAATGCGCCCCGTGATGGATTCATCAAATGATCCTCCCGTGACGAAAAGATTCATTCGTGGTGCGCGGAGATTCGCCGTCCATGCGATAGTTTCCGCCCACGGTCTGGCGACAAGATGCAGAGTGAGCATGGCTAGCGCGTCCTTGAGCATTTGATCCAGCTCGGCAGGTGGGCGAACGCCGTGTTGCATCAGATGGAGATAATAGTCCGTGTAAATCGGCGTGAACTGACCGCGTAGTAAAAGCGCATTGCGGTGACGGACAAAGATCGATTCGATTTTGGTAAAATCTTCTACAGGTTCCATGGGACGAAAGGAGAAGATCACAGCTGCGGAAGTTACGCCACACCGAAACGCGCAGCGCTTAGTTTAGCCATCATTCTCGCTTGTCCCAAGCCAGCCGCCTAGCTAGAGACTTGTTTCAGAAAATCACATGCAGGCAAAACCTAGCGTCTCTGCCAATTTGTCCATCGAAAGCTCCCAATGACTTCTTCCGAAAGCGACATAGAACAACAATTCATCAACACGCTTCAGGGCCTGAAATACGAATACCGTCGGGAAATTACCAGATGCTGGCTTTTCCCATCCCCGAAGGAGGTGGCGGGATGAAGGCATGGACACGCCAATGCTGCGTTCCTTCAGAACGCATCCATCGCGGCCTCTCCGTTCCCAGGGTTTTCCCCTGGGCTGGTATGCATGGCTCCGTTGGAGCCGGAAACTCCACCAACTGATTTCTCATGCCGCAATCACTCTACAACATCCTCATCCATTTGATCTGGAGTACGAAGGACCGCCAACCGTGGATGGAACCCGGAGTCCGCGAAAAGACCCACGCCTTCCTCGCCGGGGCGGTGCGGCAATGCGATTGCGAGGCGTATCGCGTCGGCGGGGTAGCGGATCATGTGCATCTGGCAGTGCGGCTTTCCCGCATCTTGTCCGTCGCGGACTTGGTGAAGGAGGTCAAAACCGCCTCCAGCAAATGGCTGAAGGAGCAAGACCCGGCGTTCGCGGACTTTCACTGGCAACAAGGCTACGGGGCCTTCTCGGTGGGGGTGAGTCAGAAGGAGACACTGCTCCATTACATCGACACGCAGGAGGAACACCACCGCACACGGACCTTTCAGGACGAATACCGCGACTTCCTGAAGAAATACGGCATCGACTATGACGAACGCTATGTGTGGGACTGATTCCTCAATTTTTCCATGAACGACCTTATCCTCTACACCACCGAAGACGGGCGCAGCCAGATCAAGCTACGGGCCAAGGACCAAACCGTCTGGCTGTCCCAGCGGGAGATGAGCCAGCTCTTTGACGTGAGCACGGACAACGTGGGGCTGCACTTGAAGAACATCTTTGCGGACGGGGAACTGGAGGAAAATTCAGTTACCGAGGAATCCTCGGTAACTGCCGCCGACGGCAAAAATTACCTGACCAAGCTCTACAATCTCGACGCCATCCTGGCCGTCGGCTACCGCGTCCGCTCACCGCGTGGCGTGCAATTCCGCCGCTGGGCCTCGACCATCCTCAAGGAATATCTGCTCAAGGGCTTCGTGATGGATGACGAGCGGCTCAAAAACCCGGATGGCCGCCCGGATTACTTCGACGAGATGTTGGAGCGCATCCGGGACATCCGAGCCTCCGAGAAGCGATTCTACCAGAAGGTGCGCGACCTCTTTGCCCTGAGCAGCGACTACGACAAGACGGACAAGGCCACGCAGGTGTTCTTCGCCACGGTGCAGAACCTTCTCATTTTCGCCGTTACGCGAAAGACCGCCGCCGAACTCATCACCTCCCGGGCGAATCCTGCCGATCCGCATTTCGGCCTGCTTGTCTGGAAGGGCGACAAGGTGCGCAAGGCGGACATCGTCGTGGCCAAAAACTACCTGACCGAAGACGAGATCGACACCCTAAACCGGCTGGTGGTCATCTTTCTGGAAACCGCCGAACTACGGGCCAAGAGCAAGCAGCAGACGCGCATGGCCTTTTGGAAGCAGAACGTGGATCAGATCATCACCTCCAACGGCTTTCCGCTGCTGACGCACGCCGGTTCCATCAGCCATGACCAGATGGAGGAGCGCACCGCGAAGTTATACCTCGATTTTGACGCCAGCCGGAAAAAACAGGAGGCTGCCGCCGCGGACCAGGAGGACGAAGCCGATCTCAAGGCGCTGGAAACCAAGCTCAAGAAACGCCCAAAGAAATGACCGACGCCAATCAAAAACAACTGGGCAGCACCCTCTGGAACATCGCCGACCAACTGCGCGGAGCCATGAATGCGGACGACTTCCGCGACTACATGCTGCCCTTCCTTTTGTCATAGCCCGGTTCTGGCGGCGACCGATGTCTTCCACGCAGTGGACCAAATAAAGAAGTGCGGGCAGAAGTTTTCCGCACTTTTTCTATTAAGCTCCTGGCAGCTCGATGAAGCCTTCGAGTTTGCGGATACGGGTCGGGTGGCGCATTTTACGGAGGGCTTTCGCCTCGATTTGTCGAATCCGCTCGCGGGTGACTTGGAATTGGCGACCGACTTCTTCGAGCGTGCGGCTGTAGCCGTCTTTGAGGCCGAAGCGTTGCTCCAACACTTCGCGTTCGCGCTCAGTGAGGCTTTCGAGAACATCTTTGATTTTGTCTTTCAGCATCGAGAATCCAGCTTCTTCCATCGGGTTGTCGGCGGCTTTATCTTCGATGAAATCACCGAAGGAGGTATCGTCCGAATCGCCGACAGGCGCCTGGAGAGAAATCGGTTGCTGTGCCATTTTAAGGACGGCGCGGACGCGCTCGACGGGCAGGTGGATTTCCTCTGCAATTTCTTCTGGGGAAGGTTCGCGACCATATTCTTGGACCAGCTGCTTTTGCACACGCATCAGTTTATTGATCGTTTCGATCATGTGGACAGGGATCCGGATGGTCCGTGCTTGGTCAGCGATGGAGCGGGTGATCGCTTGACGAATCCACCAAGTGGCGTAGGTGGAAAATTTGTAACCGCGACGGTATTCGAATTTTTCCACCGCTTTCATCAGACCCATATTTCCTTCTTGGATGAGATCCAGGAAAGAGAGTCCGCGGTTCGTGTATTTCTTAGCGATGGAAATGACGAGGCGGAGGTTGGCCTCGACCATTTCAGTTTTTGCCCTGAGCGCTTCCTTGAGCCAATGGCGAAGTTTTTTGTTCGACTCCTCATAGCTTTCTGCGGTGTGCCAAGTTTGTTGCTGGATTTCACGCATTTTGGTTTGGAACTCCTTATCATCTGGAGTGCTGTGCAGCTTGCGGCCATATTTCCAGAATTTCTGCATGTATTCGTCTACTTGTTCGCAGAAGTCTTCGACGATTTTTTGCTTGTAGTAAAAGCGGGTGAATACGCGGTTGAGCGTTTGGATATTCTTCTGGAAATCTTCTTCGAGTTTCTTTTTGCCGCGCGGGCTCTTGGCGGAAAGTTGGCGGAAAATGTCTTCGTTTTCTTGGTGCAGTGCCTTGAGTTGATCGCAGAGTTTCGGAAGACCTTTCATGTAGCGTTCGCGAGATTCGATCTTTTTATCGAGGATGACGCGATCGAAGCGCTCTTTGCCTTTGATGAGCTTGTCGGCTAGATCCAAATAGGAATCCGTGACGAAGCCAAAGAGGTGGAGGTGACGGGCGACTTCGATTTCTGCGTCTTCGATGCGCTTGGAAATCTCCACTTCTTGTTCGCGCGTGAGCAGGGGAACCTGGCCCATCTGCTTCAGATACATGCGGACCGGGTCGTCGAGGATGTCTAGCTTTTGGTCGGTCTTGATGTCCTCATCGTCGCCATCGCCTTCGTCGCGTTTTTTGTCTTTGTAGCGATCAACTTCGGAGGCGTCGATGATATCGAACTCCATGTTGCGGAGGCGCTCCATGATGGCTTCGACGTCGTCAGGATCGACGAGGTCATTGGGTAAAATTTCGTTAATGTCGTCGTAAGTCAGGTAATCCTGTTCCTTCGCGAGCTTGATGAGTTCGCGGATTTTTTCTTGGATTTCAGGAGTATCAATCCGGCGTTTCGGAGCAGTTGAAGCTTTGTTGGATTTAGCTTCGCTGGTGGCCTTCGTTTCCTTGCTGATTTTCTCTGGAGCTGCGGCTGTTGCGGCGCTTGCTTTTTCGGGAGCTGGCTTTTCCACAGCCTTCGCCTTGGTGGGGGCTGCAGGTTTAGCTGAGGCGGCAGGTTTAGCCGAGGCGGCGGGTTTCTCTGGAGTTTTCGTCTTTACGGCGGGCTTGGCCGGTGCAGTAGGTTTGGCCGGCACTTTCACAGCTGGCTTTGCCACTGGAGTTTTATTCGCGGGGACTTTCGCTTCTGGGTTTTTCGCCTTCGCAGCCTTCGTGATCACCTCCGGTTTCACTTTAGCTTTGGTTTCTTTTTCCGCTACTTTCTGGGAAACCTTTGCCTTTGCAGGAACGTTGACCTTTGGTTTTACGACGGGTTTCTTAGCAGCAGATTTGGATGAAGACATGAGAGTAAAAGCGCTTTGATCAGAAATTAGGATACACCCCACCTAGTCTAGGGGCACTGCGAGAAATCGCGGGCGGGGCGGAATGAAAAGATGATGGGTAGTAACGTCAAGACCTTTCTTTCGATTGGATTTTGGAGGAAACACGAAGGTGCTCCCAAATTTAATCAGTGAGGAATTCTAGGCGGTGTGAAAGAAATGCTGCACCATTTCGCTTGCCACTCTTTGGCGGAAGCCCCACAAGAGCTGCCCGCTCATTCTGGGGCTGCGCAAAGTCTGTTGCTCCCGGTGTGGCGGCTCAATCCTTACTCGCGCGCTCAAATGGAAAGCATCTCATCACGTATTGCCAAGGTTACACCTTCACTCACCCTCGCTGTCACTGCTCAAGCGAAGGCAATGATCGCCAAAGGCGAAGAAGTCTACGCACTCGCCGGTGGCGAGCCAGAAGTAGACACCCCACAATTTATCAAAGACGCGGCGATCGCTGCGCTCCAAGAGGGGAAAACCAAATACACCCCAGCTGGTGGAATCCCAGAACTCCGCGCAGCTCTTTCCAATAAATTTAAAGTCGATAACAACATTAACTACGCCGCGAACCAAATCTGCGTCACTGGCGGAGCCAAAATGGCTTGCTACAACGCGATTCTAGCCGTGATCGAGGAAGGCGATGAAGTCATCATCCCGAGCCCATTCTGGGTTTCCTACCCAGAAATGGTCAGCTTGGCTGGCGGCGTGCCTGTCATCGTGGAAACAAAAGAATCCACCGGCTGGAAAATGACTCCAGAGCAATTCGAGGAAGCGATGACCCCAGCGACGAAGATGGTCATCCTCAACACGCCCGGAAATCCAACGGGAGCGGTTTACACGAGAGAAGAGCTCCTCGCTCTCGGTGAAGTGGCGTTGGGCGAAGACATCGTCATCCTTTCCGATGAAATCTACGAAAAACTCGTCTATGGCCAGGCCAAGCACGTTTCCATCGCATCACTTAGCGACGAACTTTATAATTTAACCATCACCGTCAATGGTTTCTCCAAAGCATATTCGATGACTGGCTGGCGCCTCGGCTACACCGCCGCACCGAAGCCGCTCGCTGACGCGATTGAGAAAATCCAAAACCACACGACATCGAATGCAAACAGCTTTTCCCAATACGGCGCACTCGCGGCCCTAGAGGGAGATCAATCGTTCATCGAAGATCTGCGTGGCGAATACGATGTGAAGCGTCAATTCATGTTTGAGCGTCTCAAGGCAATTCCAAACGTCCGCGTGGTCGAGCCACAGGGAGCTTTCTATTTCTTCGTCTACACGGGAAACACAGGATTAAAATCGATGAATCTTTGCGACAAGCTTCTCTCTCGTTATAAAGTTGCCGCCATCCCAGGCGTCGCCTTTGGCTACGATGAAGGTATCCGCCTCAGCTATTGCACGACATTGGACGTTTTGAATGAAGGTCTGACGCGCTTCGAGCAATTCTGCCGCGAGCATTGATTCGGGAGAAACGACATTTTGTCGGTTAGTGAGATTTCAAAAAGCAGCGTCGGAGATGGCGCTGCTTTTTTCATGTTTCGCTGTTTTGGATAGGTGTCTCTTCCTGACGAATCTCCCGATTAAAAAAATGATGATCAAAGCGAAAGCAACGGTAAGCACGACCGCCCACGCTGGAATCGGGAGTGGTGCTTTGAAGCTGGTAGTCACCGGATGCTTCATCGCTTCTGCCAGCGGAATTTCCCACACCAAAGTGCGACCTGTATTTTCGATTCTAGTGGCGTTCGATTTGGTGGCTACAGTGGGGAGATGGAAAATGTAGATGAGCTTGTGGTCTTTAAATTGTGAAGCCGGCATGAAGGAGTGACCCGGCATGGCGAGGCCAGGAGAGATGGTGCGGGCAAACTCGATGTTTAGCCCTCGCACTTGGGCATTCACTTTTCCCGCCAGATAAGTGGCCGCAGCTGGCATCTTCCTATCAGCGCTTTCTTTGCTCAGCTCTTTGAGTTTGAGAGCAGATTGAAACGAAGCTCTGACTCTGACGTGAAGCATTTCTTTTTCCGTCCACACTTCACACTCGGGAGATTTCAAAGCTGGCTGATCTTTTAAAAAATTCTCGATAAAATCACGGACTCCGTCCTCGCCACCTTTTAATTTAGCCACAGCGGCTGGCACGGAATAGGTCACTTCAGCGCAGCCACTGCCATCAGATTCGATCCAGACTTCTTCGCGTCCATCGAAACAGGAAACGAGTAAGGTGGCTGTGATGATTGTTAGAGAACGGATGGTATGGCGTAGCGAATCCATGATCACATTTGTTGATCCGCGCTACGCATCAGAATATCGCCAATCTCGACGTGTGCAGGAGATTCTAAAATGGTTAGGATCGCTCGCGCTACATCTTCAGGCCGGAGCATTCGGATTGCGGCTTTGGTTTGGGCCAAGGTTTGCTCCCGTCCGCGGAAATATGAGTCGAGCAATGGCGTATCGACATATCCAGGTGAAACGCAGGCAACCTGAACGGGAGATCCGGCGGCTTTTAGCTCGGCGCGCAATGAATCGGTAATGGCTCTCACTGCGAATTTTCGTCGGCGCATAAAAACCGCCGGATGGCGGCACGCGGTGGCCACTCATGGATGAAACATTTATGATGCGACCACCTGTTGCAGGGAAATGTTTAAGTGAAAGCTGGCAGCAAAGTGTTAGCGCCATGACGTTGACGCTCCACATTTCCTGCCATTCGCGTGGATCTCCATCGATGATGCGGGAGAGATAGGCCACGCCAGCGCAGTTGATGAGCCCATCGATTTTTCCTAGGCCATCAAAAATCGCAGCGACTTGTTCGGGTTTTGATAGGTCCGCGAGAATTGGCGAAATATCCTCGGAGAGGACAGAGGAGCGGCGAGTCACGCCTAACACATTTGCTCCGCGTTCGACAAGTGCACCACAAAGCGCCTGACCGATGCCGCTGGACGCCCCAGTGACGAGCAGAGTTTTTCCTTGCAACGATGTCATGCAGATACCGTGTCATGACGAATCTGCGAAGGCAATCCTTCGAAGAGCCTTGGTAAATCCGGGAGATCTGCCGCAGAATGCGCACGCTGTGAGGAAATGATTTCGCCGTCTCGGAAAAGAAAAACGCCCGGCATTTGCAGGCCATCACCTGCTAGATGCCCGACACCGCAGCCTTTAAAAATCGCGATTGCACCGCGCCACCAGACATGCGGGCCGAATAGCTCAATGAAGCCACCTTTACCAAGTCCGAAAGCACGATACAATTCACAGCGCGGATCTGCGATGCGTGCGACACCACTGTTTTCCCCGAGATACTGGGTTTCTTTTCCACCCTGCAGCATGTGGATGATGATGAGTTCCGAGCCATGACGGTTCACCTCTTTTTGAATATCTTCCAAGCCGCGTAAAATTTGCCGCGTGAAGGTGCAGCCAAAGTGACGCAGAAACACCAAGGTCAGGAGCTTTGACTCAGCCGCTTCTTTTAGGCTTTTTCCATTTGATAGATAATAACTATCTGACGCTTCAGAAATACTCAGTGGTAGGGAGCGTGTCGGCGGCACACCGGCATGCGCCTGGAGGCTAGCCCAGAGCATCATTGCGAACGGAGCCAACCAAATCAGATCGTTGATGACGAGCATCCAGACCGAATGGAATGGAATATCTTGGTTGAAAATCGCGACGCTAAATAACGTGGTGCTGGCGATAAATTTTAAAAAAGCGATGAGAATCACCACCCAGTTTCCAACAGGATTTCTAGCCGAAAAAATGAGTCCGATTCCTAAAAGCCCCATTAAAAGCCCAGCTCCCTGCCAAATCATCGGATGGTTCAACCGCTCAGCACCGATCCAATCGAACCATAAATGCGGCCAACAAATCGCCCATATGGCAAAAGATAAATTATACAATGCTGCGGCTAACAATATCTTCCGCATCCAGCTGGGAGCATGCAGCGCGCTGCTACAAACATATGACATGTTGCATCCTAATCAGGATTTACTATCGCGCAATCCGTGGTTTCGCCTTATTTTCCGCAGGGAATTCAGGCGTCGTGATTCAATAAAGCTCTTTCTCCATTCGGGGGGCGCACGGCTTCCAGCGTGCCATCCCGGCATCCTGCCGGGAA
>JAAURL010000209.1 GCA_012032235.1 Akkermansiaceae bacterium
ACCCCAATATCGTCACGGTCTACGACGTGGGCACCGAGGGCGCCTCCACCTTCATCGCCATGGAATACGTCGAGGGCCAGAGCATGGCGGACTGGCTGCGCCAGAGCCCCAATCCCTCGATCGAAACCGTGCTGGATATGGCGGCTCAGATCGCCTCCGGCCTCGACTACGCCCACCAGCACGGCATCGTCCACCGCGACGTCAAGCCGGCCAACTTGCTGTTGGACCAGGAGGGCAAGATCAAGCTGGTCGACTTCGGATTGGCCCGCGACGAGGCCCTGGGGTCGATCACCCGCAGCGGGGAACTGGCCGGCACGCCGCATTACATGAGCCCCGAGCAGGCGCGGGCCAAGCGCCATGTCGTCGACCACCGCACGGACATCTATTCCCTGGGCGTGGTGATGTTCGAGCTGTTGACCTTGAAGCGGCCTTTCGAGGGGCGCTCGAGCCACGAGATCGTCAGCGCGATCCTGTTCAGGGAGCCGCCCAAGGTGCGCAGCATCAACCCAAAGATCCCGCGCGATCTGGAGCTGATCTGCCAGACGGCGATGGCCAAGGTGCCTGGCGAGCGCTACCAGGACGCCGCGGCCCTGCGCGACGATCTCGATCGCTTCCTGGCGCACCAGTCGATCCTGGCGACCCACGACGGCTCGCGCGCGAACAACGACAGCAGATGCGAGACCACCCAAGAGTCGATTCTGGCCGACAGATTGAAACGTTCGGCCACTGGCAGGAAGGCGTCGGGCATGATCTCGACGCCGTCGGCTCCCTGCATCCGCTCACTTTTGATCCGCGATGAAGCGATCCGCATTTTACGCCGCATGGGATTCTCCCTGGCAGATGGCCCGGAAATCGAGGACGAATTTCACTGCTTCGATGCGCTCAATACACCCGCCGATCATCCAGCGCGAAATGAGAAAGATACGTTCTATTTTGACTCGGGAAAATTACTCCGCACTCACACCTCCAGCGTTCAAATCCGTACCATGGAGAGCCAAACGCCACCGATCCGCATCATCGCTCCCGGCTCGGCCTATCGGCGTGATGAAATCGACGCGACCCACCTTTCGGTTTTTAATCAGTTAGAAGGTCTCTACGTCGGTGAAGCAGTCTCCCTCCCAGATTTAAAAGGTACGCTTGAATATTTCCTGCGTGAGTTGTTCGGGATGACGACGGAAGTGCGCTTTCGCCCTCACTTTTTCCCGTTTACCGAGCCGAGTTTCGAGATCGACGTAAAACTCCAAGCCAAAGGCCAGGCTCCACGTTGGATCGAAATCGCCGGTTGCGGCATGGTCGATCCCGCTGTTTTCGAAGCCATCAATCAATCGAGAAAAGACAACGCTTTCGATCCCGAAAAAGTCACCGGCTTTGCCTTCGGCATGGGACTGGATCGCCTAGCGATGATCCGCTGGGGGATCAGGGATATCCGTTCGCTGATCGAAAATGATGTTAGGTTTCTCAAGCAGTTTGCTTAATTTTTTTAACCGCCAAGACGCCAAGAGCGCCAAGTTTTTGAAGAAAATGGAATCGGTGAATAAGATAGATAAAATTGCTGCTGAGATTGTGGATTCTGCTTTTAAGGTTCACAAAGAGCTAGGCCCTGGCTTGCTGGAAAGCGCTTACGAAACCTGTCTAGAGCATGAATTGAAAAAACGTGGCTTTCAGGTGGAGCGCCAAAAAGCACAACCGGTTCACTACGACAGCATCATCATTGATGCGGGTTATCGTCTCGATCTGCTGGTTAATGACCATGTTATCATTGAGCTAAAAGCAGTCGAGCAACTTGCTCCAATTCATCAGGCACAACTCATGACCTATCTTAAACTTTCCAAGAAATCTCTTGGCTTTCTGATCAACTTTAATGTCCCTCTGATTAAAAACGGCATCCGCCGTATCGCGAATCAATTCCAAGAATCCTAACTTTTTTTCCTTGGCGCTCTTGGCGTCTTGGCGGTTCCTAACTCTTTTCTTCATGAATATCTCACTCAACTGGCTAGCCACCCACCTCGATCTATCAGGAAAATCGATCAGAGAAATCGATGACTTATTCACCTTCGCGGGAGTGGAAGTGGAAGGCATCGTTTCCAAAGGAATTTCCTCAGAGAAAATCGTCGTCGCGCAGATTATGGAGGCCGTGCAGCATCCAAATGCAGATCGCTTGAAAGTGACTCAAGTGAATTGCGGTGAGGCTGGATTGCGCCAAATCGTCTGCGGTGCGCAGAATTATAAAGTCGGTGATAAAGTGCCATGTGCGCTTCCCGGCGCGGAACTTCCTAACGGTTTCACCATTGGCGAAACGGTGATGCGGAAAGTGGAGTCAAAAGGCATGTTGTGCGCTGCTTCTGAGATCGGCTTGCCAGCGGGAGAAGATGGACTTCTCATTTTACCGGGAGATTCAGAAATCGGGAAACCGGTGAAATCAATGTTCGATTCAGATACCTTGTTAGAATTGGAAGTGACGCCAAATCGTCCCGATCTGTTGAGCCACCGTGGCATGGCCCGGGAGCTAGCGACTTTGTTGAAAACACCACTCTTCTCAAGGAGCGTGAGCGTCTCGCCCACATCTCTCTCTTCCTCCATCATCCTTCAATCTCCCACAGCTTGCCCGTTCTACACAGCTGTTAGAATTTCCGGCGTCACGGTGAAGGAATCTCCTGCCTGGCTGAAACAACGTCTCGAATCCATCGGCCTGCGTCCGATCAATAACATTGTGGATGTGACGAACTATGTTCTCCATGAGCTCGGCCAGCCGCTTCATGCTTTCGACATGGCGAAATTGAGCGGTAGCATCGTCGTGCGCCAAGCGACCGATGGTGAAAATTTCCTGGCGCTGGATGATTCCCAACACGCCCTGACGACGGATGATCTCTGATTTCAGATGCTTCTGGAAATGCACTCGCCCTCGCCGGAGTGATGGGTGGTAAAGACAGCGGCGTCACAGAAGCGACGACAGATATTTTACTAGAGTCGGCGTACTTTGCGCCACAAGGCATTCGCCGCACTTCCCGCCGCACGGCGCTTTCATCGGATTCTTCGTATCGCTTCGAGCGCGGCGTGGATCCAGCGGGAGTGCTAACAGCTTCCGCTTTTGCGGTGGAGTTGATCTTGGAAATCGCAGGCGGCACTGCAGAAGCCGAGACACGAGTGGCGGGAGAAGCTCCTGTTTTGACTAAGCCTGTCGCGCTGGATGAAAAGAAATTAGACCAGCTGATGGGTGGCTCGATTTCCCTAACTGCTGCCGAAGAAATCCTGACTCGCCTAGGCTTATCGAAATTGGCGGATGGCACTTGGAGCGTCCCATCGTTCCGCGCAGATCTTCAGCGGCATATTGATTTAGTAGAGGAAATCGCCCGTGTGCATGGTCTTGCAAATGTGCCTTCCCGTTTTCTCGGCACCTTTGTCCCGACGAGTCCTGTGGATGCCGCTTACGATGCAGACATGGTGCTGCGCCGCCGTCTAGCAGCCTTAGGCTTGCACGAATGCCAGACGATCAAGCTCATTTCAGATGCGCAAGTTTCCGATGTGCTGCCACTGCGCCCATTGCAAGATGGCGATATCATCCGCGTGAAACTCCCACTCAGCGAGGATCATGTGGTCATGCGTCCTAGTATCGTTCCCGGATTGATTGCATCTGCTGTTAGAAAATGTCAGGCAACAGGCGAAGGTCGTCTGCGGCTTTTCGAAATGGGTCGCATTTTCCGTAACGCTGGCGGCGGAAAGGCAAAGGATCAAGAAAGCGAGACGCTGGCCATTTTGCTTTCCGGTTCGGCAATGCCGAGTGGGTGGTCCCAAGCAGATCGCACGGCAGATCTATACGATTTAAATGGCATTCTCTCTGCACTGTTAGGTGATCGAAAAATTAGCTTTGCGCCAAAAGACCGCGCCGGATTTGCCCTAGGGAGCGATATCAAAGTGGCGGATCAAACGATCGGGATCTTCGCGCGGCTAGCTCCTGCCCGCGAGCGGGAGCTGGATTTCACCGCACCTGTTTACGTCGCAGAGCTCGACCTCGGGAAACTCCGCAAGCTCCTAACAGGCGTCAGCCATGCCGAAGATTTACCACAGTTTCCCGGTTCTTCTCGTGACGCGGCGATGGAGCTCCCGATTTCCACTGCCAATGCAAAGATCGAAGCGATCATCGAGAAAGTCACCGAGCCGCTCCTGATTTCCGCAGAGTGCTTCGATGTCTTCACGGACGCATCGGGAGCGAAAATCGCTGCTGACCGGAAATCCGTTGCCTATCGTTTCATCTACCGCGACAGCTCCCGCACTTTAAAGGCGGAAGAGGTGGATGCCGCCCACCAAAAAGTATTGGAAGCGTTGACAAAAGGGCTAGGAGCGACGTTTCGGTAAAGCATAAGCTAGATGTTGCTCTTCTGAAATATCTGAGGCTTTGCTCCTCCTACCGTCCGCAAAGCCCCTGATTCCTAAAGTTATCGCTCGGTCCTTAGTCGCCAGAACATGGATTGACCATTCATGTTAAGCGGCATCGCGTTGGTGCCAGGTTTGCAAATAAAACTCTCGACGTCGGTCCAGTTAGTCATGGATGGGCTGCTTTGAAGGATATAAGTCTGCCCAGGACTGCCTGTGAACTGGAGTTGAAATGCGCTCAGTGCGGTTTTCTCTAATGCG
>JAAURL010000210.1 GCA_012032235.1 Akkermansiaceae bacterium
TAGCGAGATAATGCCGCTTGTGATGCTGCTTTGCGCCTTGTTGGCTTCTGTGATGACTTCCTCTCTTTCGATTCTTAGCATATATTGTTGCCCTGAAGGTTGAGCGTTGGCTGAATTGCCGATGCCGTTTCAGGTATGCTTTCACTCTATCTAACAGAGCCGAGTGGCAGGCTTGGGCGCAGAGAGTAAAAGCGAGTGGCAAAAATTGCCTATTATGCCTTGAGAGAGTGCCAGAAAGTAGTGATCCCACCAAAAACGAGTGGCAGAAAGTGCTCACCTCGCCCTGTGAGAGTGGCAAAATGCCTAATCCACCCAAATTCAGAGTGGCAGAAAAAGCCGGAAATCAGACAGGGGCGGAAGCAAGAAAAAACTTATGAAAGTTTGCGGATTTTCCCAAAATAGTCTTTCAGTCGGTCCATTGGCAATGTGCTAATGATTTTCAGTTGCTCACGGTTTAGCACTTCAGAATCTTCTATTTGGGTACCATGTGCCTGCAATGGCTCTACGTAAGGGACAGCCTTTTTAACCTTCCCTGATCGAAAAGCGGTATTGCCAATGGATTCTTGCGCTGTCTTCTTGGAGTTTCTCCTCATCAGTGACGGATTTCTATCGCGTACTTTGTTGTCGCGTTTTTTCACCGTCTCGGAGTTTAATATCCCAGAATTTTTTATTTTGATGCCATGTGCCAGCAATGACTCTACACAAGCGACAACATCTTTACCCTTCACCGAGTATAGAGTGGAAATAAAGCTTCGCGCCGTCTTCTTGTTCACTGTGCGAAATGGTGGAGTGAAGTCCTTAACACAATCCTCCATCGGTCTATTTTTTTGATCTTCCTGCTTTCGGTATTCTACAAAGCTATCAATCATAGAGTCCCAGCGCTGTTTTAACTTGGTCTTTCCTCCTTTTTCATTTCTCGCATCTTCTTGCTTCTTCTTTCTTATATAGTCACCGCCATGCTGCTTCCAAAACGAAAGAAAGTCTGTAGCTAACCAACCGATGCTTCGCTTTTCATCATAACTCTGATTATAGGTTTGATAGTTTTAGAGCTTCTTTTCTCGCGCCCTCAGTCACGGTTTTGCCGTAAACAAAGCTCTTCATAAAGTCGATGTCTTGCTTGGTGTTCTCTAGCCTTTTTTGAAAAACTGATCGTTCTTTTATCAGCTGAGCAATTTCTTCAGTATTGGCAGAATTACTATCCAGCTTTATGGCGGGCTGACTCTTCTTGGACTTGTTGGCATTTTTTGTGGTATTAGATTTGGGTTCCAACTCAAGTAGCTGTTTGTCCAGAATCTCAATACTTCCTGTTATGGCATCTGGCATGATTTCCAAACCTTGATGTTCCAGATGCTTTATTGTGAGGAAATCGATGAAGGCATTCTCCACTGCGGACCAGTAAGCCTCTTTCTGACTTGTCACCCAAAGTAGCGCATCCTTTGCAGAACAAGGCAGGCTGGGCATTGGTCGCCCAGTTGCGGTTTCATGTCTCTGGATGGCTTCCTCTGTGAATGCAGATTCATCTTCTTCCACTTGTCTTGCTGCTCGGGCATAGATTTTGTGGACGGCGTTTTCAAGTTGATAGAAACCGGACTGATTTTTCAGCGATTCTTTAAATCTGATATATGCATTTCGTATTGTTTGAGAATTTGCCTCTTTGATAAGCGCAGCCCTACGAGCTTCGCGTGCGATCATCACCTCTTCTCGCAACGCAATGGCTTGGGCTAACAACTGGCTTGCAGAAAACTCAAGTGCACGCGGTGCCATGGTAGCGGCTAGAGTGACTAGCTCGTGGTCCTTTGAGTCATCTAAAGTCGCTTCGTAGCGTGTTAGGAAATCGGGATCGATGTCTTGCATGGATGATGCTAGTTGCGGGGCAGGTTCGGCTTTTTCCTTGGTGCTCATTCTTCGAGTTTCTTGGCGTTTTTGAGGGATTTCTTTTCTTCTGTCGTGAGCCGACGTTCGGTTTTCTTGATGTCTTCTTCAGGTGATAAAGTTTCTGGGCGGATGCCGCGCTCGATGAGAGTCTGCCTAACGGCTTTATTGTTGCTGATGTGTTCTTGGGAAATTTGCCCTTCTGAGTGCATTTGATTTTGCCGGGCATTGAAGATGGTGATCTCGGTGGCGAAGTCTTTTGCTTTGAGAATGATGGTGGGGGCGAAGTCAGCAAGCGGGCGTGTGTCTGGCACTTTCCACTGAGCTTTCATGGCTTGGGTGGATTTATTGAAAAGGGCTTGATCGCCCTTGCTGCGGATGAGGGCGAAGTTTTCATTTCCTCCTGTTTGCTCGAAGATGACCTCAGAAAGCTCTGCCTCGGTAGCACTGAGCTTCTTGCGGGCGGCGATGCGTTCGCTTTCTAGCAGCCGCTGTTCGATGAGTTCTGCACGGCGGGTCTGGATGGCGAAGTAAGTCTGGGCAAAAGCGATTTCCTGCTTCTGGGGATTGCCATTCTGGGCGATGAGATAGCAGGCATAGCGAGTGAGCATGATGTCATCGATCTCACGCTGGCTGCCTGAGCCGAGATCGACCATTTTGTGACGCCAACAAAATGGTCTGTGGGAAGGCTCTTGGAGACTTCGCAGGCGGTCTTTGCTTTGGTAATGACAGCAGAGAAATTCCGCCACTCGGTATAGCCAAGTAGGTGCTGAAGATCGCGGGCGAGCCAGTATTCTACACCAGTTTCTGTCTGCTGGGCGTGCGCCTCAAAGGTGGTGGTGAGGGCATGGATGATTTCGGTTTTCATGGTGTGCTAGATGATCGGGAAAGCGGCGGCAGCTTTATTTAGGGCGTCGCGGCCTATGTGGGTGTAGTGGTCTGAAATATCGCGGTCATCGTGACCGATCAGTGCCTGAATGGCTGCATCGGGGGTGCCTGCTTCTTTCAGAAGTGAATTGGAGGTGTGACGCAGCGAGTGAAAGGAAAACCCGCTGGCATCGCGGCCTTGCCCACGGCCTTCACCTGTCTTGCGATGTGCCTTTTTCTCACGCAGCCCGACGGCGGCCAGCAAGGCGGCGAATTGATTAGAAAGCAGCCCGCTTCTGCCATTGCGGCTCATGATCTGAGCAGCGCGGGGATGGACTGGCGCAGCGGGATCGTCACTGGATGAGAGGCTGAAGAGATGCTTTGCCAGCGTCTCTGCCATGGGAATGACGAGACGCTTTCCCGTCTTGGCTGTAGTGAGACGGATTTCCTTTTTTTCTAAAAAAATCTGACTCCAAGTGAGCGAGGCGATGTCGCCAAGCCGCTGGCCCGTGTAAACACCGAAAAGGGTCATGGAACGCCATTCAGGGTCGGCGTGGTCTATAATGGTCCTGATCTGGTCCATCGTGAAAACACTACGCGCAGCCCGGTTTTTCCCCTCTTTCACCAAGTTGACGTGCTCGCTGACATCTTCTGAAATAAAGCCGTCTTTGCGAGCTGCCTTGAAGAGCATTTTGATGCACTTGATGTCGTGGTTCACCGTCTTGGGAGCCAACTTGCGTTCGCCGATTTGCTGGGCGCGGAAACGATCAATATCGCCCTTGGAAATCTGGATGATGTCTTGGTCGGCAGTGTCGCCTAGAAATTCGAGAAATTTCCTCGTAGTCCCTTCGTAAAAAACGAGCGTCCTGTCTTTCGTCTCGTGCTCCTTTTGGGCAAGCCACTGCTGCACGTAAGCTCGCAGGGTAGTGGAAGGCAGCTCTTGGCCAGTGAGCTGCTGGTGCATTTCCTCGATGACTTTGCGGACTTGCTTTGCGCTTTTGTGCTTCTTCGCGACTTCTTCGTATTCGCAAGCGATGCGTAAAGCTTCATTCCGCTCCTTAGATTTCCCTGTGTTTTTGACGCCTGTGCTCCGCTGAATTTTCTGGCCATGGATATTCGTGAAGCAGGCCCACCAGTAAACAGAGGTTTTTTTCGTTCTCAAGCTCGCCATAGTGACAACCATAGTGACAACATCCGCCGCTGTCCATGGGGATTTTTACCCATCTTTGATTTTACATAAGTCATTTAATTTTAAATAAAATGCATCTCTACTGTCTTTACTTAGGTTGTAATGTTAGTTATTTCTTGAAATTTTTTAGCATGGCAAAGCCATCACTAAAATTCAACTCTAGTGCTTTTGGTATTATTTCATCATATTTAGTTTGCAATGCAATTGCTTGTTCTGTTTTTACTACATTTTGATTGCTACGCCATTCATCTTGTCTTGCATTAATGGTATCAAATGCACTACGTATTCTGGCTATTAATTCATCTTTTTGCCAGCGTAATAAATTAGCCGTAAACAACTCTTTTTTGCAGTTCAATTATTTCTTTACGGGTATCATTATAGTTTTCGCTGCTTTTACTTTGTGCATACAATGCCTCTACCCTTGCACCTAAAATATTATAATTATTAAATGCGGCATCATCTTTTACTTGCTTTAATTTATCGAATAAAGTGGCTAACTCATTTTTTAATTGTACGTATCCTTCTGTACTAATGCCCTGCTCAATTACACCTTGCTCCAAAGAGATGTTTTTTGTAGCTGCCACTGCTTTTTTAATTTGTTCGTCAATTTCTTTTGCAGATGCTGCTATGGCTTGCAATTCTTCATTACTTGTTTTGTAGTTATTTT
>JAAURL010000211.1 GCA_012032235.1 Akkermansiaceae bacterium
GCCTTTGGAATCCAGCTAGCGATGTATGCCACTCCCGTCATTTATCCAGTTTCCCAAGTCCCTGAAAAGTATCGCTGGATCATCAATTTGAATCCGATGTCGCCGATCATCGAAAGTTTTCGCGCGATTTATATGGGAGGCGCAGTTCCCTGGAACAGTCTTTCCTTAGCCGCGGGCAGCACGTCGGTGCTATTACTTCTGGGTATCCTCATTTTCAACAAAGTCGAAAAATCATTCATGGATACGGTTTGATTTTGCTCCCTGCTCTCAGTTTTTATGAAAATTCTCGTCACTGGCGGGGCCGGATTTATTGGCTCCAATCTCGTTCGGCTTCTCGTTTCAAAAGGACACCGCGTCCTGAATATCGATAAGCTCACCTACGCGGGAAATGTCGCTTCACTCACTGATCTCACTGACAATCCAGCTCACCGACATCTCCCTGCTGACATCTGCGACTCCGCTGCGATCCATTCTGCTTTTGCCGACTTCCAGCCAGACTGGGTCATGCACCTCGCCGCGGAATCTCACGTCGATCGCTCCATCGACGGACCCGGCGAATTTATCCACACCAATATCCTCGGCACTTTCACTCTGCTTCAGGCAGCCCGTGCCTACTATGAAGGACTGAGTCCCACCGAGCGCGAAATTTTCCGATTTCTCCACGTTTCCACAGACGAAGTCTACGGCTCATTGGGCGCAGATGGCCTTTTCACGGAGGAAACCCGCTACGATCCGCACTCTCCCTACTCCGCCAGCAAGGCCGCATCCGATCACCTTGCCCGCGCTTGGGCAGACACCTACGGCCTGCCGGTCGTTGTGACGAATTGTTCTAACAACTACGGGCCCTATCAATTTCCCGAAAAGCTCATCCCAGTTGTCATCCTAAAAGCCCTCAGCGGCGCTCCCATCCCCGTTTACGGAAAAGGCGAAAACATTCGCGACTGGCTCTACGTCGGCGATCATGCAGAAGCGCTCCTCACCGCCGTGGAAAAAGGAAAACCCGGTCAGACCTATAACATCGGCGGTAATAACGAACGCCAAAACATCGATCTCGTCCGCCTGCTTTGCCACATCCTCGACGACCTCTGTCCACGCTCCGACGGTCAATACTACGCGGATCAAATCACCTTCGTCACCGACCGTCCCGGCCACGATCTCCGCTACGCCATCGACGCCACAAAGATCAAAACCGAGCTCGGCTGGACTCCAAAACAAGACCACGAATCCGGTTTCCGCACCACTGTCCAATGGTATCTCGAAAACGAATCTTGGTGGAAAGCCATCCTCGACGGCTCCTACCAGCTGGATCGTCTCGGCCTCAAAAAATAGTCATTCATCCATTCATCATCAAAAACTATGATCCTCCTACTCGGTGCCTCAGGCTACGTCGGCTCTGCCTTCTGTTCACTCTTCGAAAAAAAGGAAATCCCATACCTCGCAGTTTCTCGTGAAAATTCAGAGAACTACGCGGCAGATCGGATCTATGCATTGATCAAGGAAACAGGTGCCACTTTTCTCATCAACGCTGCTGGCTACACCGGAAAACCAAACGTCGATGCCTGCGAGGTCGAAAAGGCCGAATGTCTGTTAGGCAACGCCGTTCTCCCTGGAGCACTCCGCAATGCCTGTGAAGTCGCAAATATCCCCTGGGGCCACGTTTCCTCCGGCTGTATCTACACTGGCCGCCACACGGACGGGCGCGGCTTTATGGAAGACGACGCTCCCAATTTCTCCTTCCGCACGAACAATTCTTCATTCTATTCCGGCACCAAAGCCCTAGGTGAAGAAGTCCTAAATGGCGCTAATCAATGCTACATCTGGCGTCTCCGAATTCCCTTCGATCATCGTGACAGCCCACGTAATTACCTAACAAAACTGATGACCTATCGTCAGTTGCTAGACGCTGAAAATTCTGTTTCACACCTTGAAGACTTTGTCACTGCTTGCCTCGCCTGCTGGGAAAAGAAAGTCCCCTTCGGCATCTACAATCTCACCAATCCTGGCACCATCACGACTCGTGAAGTCGTCGCTCTCCTCAAACAACACCTCACGCCCGACAAGGAATACTCCTTTTTCACCGATGAGGCGGAATTCATGCAAGTCGCCGCGAAAACTCCGCGCTCTAACTGCGCCATGGACACCAGTAAATCCGAGGCTGCCGGAGTCGCCATGCGCCCTGTCCACGACGCATTGATCGATTCGCTGAAAAATTGGCAACCCGCCGATTAACTGGTGTTTCCCGATCACTCAAATCTCTATCATCATGAAAGGAATCCTACTCGCTGGCGGCGCTGGCACGCGCCTCCACCCAGCTACCAAGGCCATTTCCAAGCAGCTCCTACCGATTTACGACAAGCCGATGGTCTATCATCCATTGTCCGTACTGATGCTCGCTGGGATTCGGGAAATTCTACTCATCTCCACGCCGCACGACCTCCCGATGTTTCAGCGTCTCCTCGGCGATGGATCACAGCTCGGCATTTCTATCAGTTATGCAGAACAACCTAGTCCCGATGGCATCGCGCAAGCGTTCCTCATCGGCGCTGACTTTATCTCAGGAGATCGTTGCGCCCTCATTCTCGGCGATAATCTCTTCTACGGTCATGGTTTTTCCGCCCAACTCAAGCGCGCCGTCGAGCGTAAAAAAGGATCCACGGTTTTTGCCTATCAAGTCGTCGATCCTGAACGCTTCGGTGTGATCGATTTCGATGAATCCGGCCTCGCCATTTCAATCGAAGAAAAGCCAGCCGTTCCTAAATCCAACTACGCCGTCACCGGTCTTTATTTCTACGACGACCGCATCGTAGACATCACGCGCTCTATCACTCCCTCAGCCCGTGGAGAATTAGAAATCACTAGCGTCAATCAAGCCTACCTGGATCTAAACGATCTCCATGTAGAAATCCTAGGCCGTGGCCACGCCTGGTTCGACACTGGCACCCATGACTCTCTGTTAGAAGCCTCTCAATTCGTCCGCACCATCGAGCACCACCAAGGACTCAAAATCGCCTGCCTTGAAGAAATCGCCTTTCGCAACGGTTGGATGGATGAAGCCCAACTCCAAGCCGCCATCCAGACCATGGGCAAAACACCTTACGCGGCTTATCTCAAGAAGTTAGCGGGTTCTTAAACTTCCACGATAACTCTCGACATGATTAGTCTCGCAAACCAACTCAGCTGCACCACCCCGGTCTCGCTTCTGGTTCGCAAGGCCCGTCGCCTCGATCTCCACGGCATTGGTTCGTTTATCCAGCTGGCTTCAACAAGAGGCTGTCGTCACTATCACAATCCAAAAAATCCACCGATCATAGACCCAGGTCTCACGAAACTAACCAACACAGAACTGACTATTCTTCTCATTTCCGGAGAAAATTCTTACGAGCCGATGGCGGTCCGCTGCGCCGCCCAACTTGCTCGATCGTCCGACATAAACCCCACCCACCTTGCAACACTGGCCATCCGGAAAAAGGCTGACCGCGTTCTCCACCACATTGCCACAGCGGGTAGTAAACATGACATTCTAGGGAAAGTTTTTTGGGATGCTGTTATTGATAAACTGCCTAATCAGGCCACACGTGAAGAGCCACACCTCCCACATTGGTCACGCTTCGTTTCCATTCCGGGCTATCAAAGAGGTCGCACTTCTAAGCCAACATGGTTAATTCCCTCACCATGAATCATCCAGAGAAAATACTCAGGATCCTTGATTCCCATCTACTCTGCCCCACGCGGCTGATTCTGTATGGTGTGCGGCTTTAGCTTTAGGGTATGAATTTCCAAATCCTGAATGGTTCGTAACGATGGACGTCGATGCGATCCTTCCGATGTTAGAAATGGAAAGCGTCGAAGCAGATGACCAATTCTGGGACGCCATCGAACTCACCAATCAACAGCTCGAAACCACAGGTCTATATATCACACATCTATTCATAGAAGATCAGATTATCCTCTCACCAAATTGGTTGAACACACTCGTCCCGATAGAGCTCCCGAATCTAAAACAACTTCGACTGTTCCGCCCTTCTACACTAGGTTTGATGCTAACGAAAATGATGCGCATTGACCCACAAGATCGTTCTGATCTCGCCTATCTTTTTAGTCAACTTGGCAAAGAATTGCCGCTACTTCAGGCTCACATGGAACAAGCAGTGATTCCTGATATAGCTGAAATCAGAGAAGCTTTTCAAAACAATCGCCAGTGGATTGGAAAAAACCTTCTCCGTATCTAGCTTTAAGTCGCCTTCTATTTTAACTTTTCTTCCATGCCTACCGTCATCTCAGTAGAAGCCATCTCAAAACAATACCGCCTTGGTGAAGTAGGCACCGGCAGTTTAGTCCACGACTTCAATCGCATCTGGCATAAAGTGCGCGGTAAAGAAGATCCCTATCTAAAAATTGGCGAAAAAAATGATCGTACCAAAAAGGGTGATTCAGACTATGCTTGGGCGCTCCAAGACATTTTCATTTCAGGTGAAACAAGGCGAAGTCCTCGGCCTCATTGGCCGCAATGGAGCTGGCAAAAGCACTCTACTCAAAATT
>JAAURL010000212.1 GCA_012032235.1 Akkermansiaceae bacterium
GACGCTTTTTTGGTGACAAACAAAAAACACACTCGTCATTCCAACGATGGGTTTAGGCCAGCCGCGCGATCAATAGCTCACGTTGAAAGACTAACTCCTTCGGCAAGTGATCATAGAGATCGATGAAAAATTCGCTTTGACTCACCAGCTCTGCCTTCCATTCCGCCGTGTGAAATGCCATCGCCTGTTCATAGCGTTCTTGTGTGAAATCGAGTAAACCATCGATATTGAAGTCTTCAAAAGCTGGCGTCCACCCGATCTGGGTTTCATAACCGGCAGCTGCGCCATGGCAGCGTTTCACGATCCATTCTAACACACGCATATTTTCCCCAAAACCAGGCCACAGAAATTTTCCTGCTTCATCTTTACGAAACCAGTTCACATGAAAGAAACGCGGTAAATGCGTCAGATGGCGGCGGATTTCTAACCAATTTCCAAAATAAGCTCCCATGTTATAACCACAGAATGGTAGCATCGCCATCGGATCGCGGCGGACTTTCCCAATCGTTCCAACAGCCGCAGCTGTCATTTCCGAGCCCATCGTAGCGCCGATGTAAACTCCGTGGCTCCAGTTAAATGCTTGATAAATCAGCGGCATCGTCGTCGGGCGACGGCCACCGAAAATAATTCCATCAATCGGAACTCCATCGGGATTTTGCCAATCAGGATCGATCGTCGGGCATTGAGATGCTGGCGCTGTAAAACGGGCATTCGCATGTGCAGCAGGACGGCCGCAATCCGGTGTCCATTCCTGTCCCGTCCAGTCAATCAGATGCGCTGGCTTCTCTGGCGTCATTCCTTCCCACCAGACATCACCATCTTCTGTGAGCGCAACATTGGTGAAAATGGTGTTCATTTTCATAGATTCCATCGCGATAGGATTCGTCTCGTAAGCCGTGCCGGGCGCAACGCCGAAAAAACCAGTTTCAGGATTGATCGCGTGGAGTTTCCCGTCCGCATGAGGCCACAGCCATGCGATATCATCGCCGACGATGGATGTCTTCCAGCCTGCATCGAGATACGATTTTGGCGGCACCAGCATGGCCAGATTGGTCTTACCACAGGCAGAGGGAAAAGCTGCGGTGAGATATGTCTTTGTTCCATCTGGCGCGTGAATGCCAACGATCAACATGTGCTCTGCCATCCACTGATGTTCGCGGGCAATGTTAGAAGCAATCCGTAGCGCGAGACATTTTTTTCCTAACAAGGCATTTCCACCATAGCCGGAACCGAACGACATGATCTCACGCGTCTCCGGAAAATGAGCGATGTATTTCTCATCATTGCATGGCCAGACAGCGTCTTTCTCGCCACGAGCTAAAGGCATTCCCACCGAGTGAAGGCATGGAATGAATTGCCCATGGCCATCGCGTTTTTTCTCAAAAGTTCCACCCACTTCGTCTTCCAGCCGCTTTAAAATGTGCGATCCCATGTGGCACATGATTCGCATATTCACCACCACGTATGGGCTATCAGAAATCTCAATCCCGATCTTTGCCAACGGCGAATCCAACGGCCCCATGCAAAACGGGATCACATACATCGTCCGGCCTTTCATGCAGCCAGTGAATTTCTCAGTTAAAGTCGCCCGCATTTCCGCTGGATCTGCCCAGCGATTCGTGGGGCCTGCTTGATCGGGCCGCTTCGTGCAGATGAACGTTCGCTCTTCCACACGTGCCACATCCGATGGCGAGGAGCGAGCCAGAAATGAATTCGGCCTCTTCGCCGGATTTAGCGGGATGAATGTCCCGCTTTCGACAAGTAGCGTCGTGAGTCGCTCCCACTCAGCCTGCGATCCATCGCACCACGCCACCGCATCCGGCGTGCAAAGGGCCTGCATTTCATCAACCCATTTTTGTAGAGCGGAGTGGGTGGTTTGTGAAATAGGATTCATACTGGAAAGTAAATCAACCAAGTAGTCGCTTGCCAACTCTTGCGGTAACCTTGCTCAAATAAAACCCAGAACTGGGCGTTATTCAGAGTTTGGAGCTGGGTGCGCGCGTTGGCTAGCAATTTGGCAGGGGTATTCAGCTCGCGCTCGAAGGTGTAGCCAAGGTTTTCCAAATCTTCTATCAGCTGCCGCTCCAAGGCATCCTCGCTCTGGTAGGACTCCATGAGCTTCCAGTCCTTGAAGTATTGATCGAGGACGATGAAGCGGTTAGTTTCGGCGATGGTTTTGTATTCAGCCATCTTCGTTTTAAATTATTAGGAAGCTCCAACGGAGCGTTTCGATACCAGCATGGCCCACAGGGCTATCAAATTGGTAAGGAAATCCACAGCTCCAACGGAGCGATCTGATACCAGCATAGCCCGCAGGGCTATGAACCGGGTCATGTGGTTCATAAGGTCTGAAAGACCGATGGATGGGACTTGGACGTTTCTTGCATCGACACAATTCAGCGGTCTTTCAGACCTCAGAATATGGGGTGGCATGCAGTCATAGCCCGTTGGGCTATGCTGGTATCGGGATGGTCTTTCAGACCTGAAAATTCTGTCACCCCCAGACATAATTTTCATCATATTCCATGCCGTATTGTTTGAGAAATTTCCGAAATTCTTCCTGAAAAGAAACCTGCTTATGGTGCTCCTCCTGCTGATCAATGTAAGCAATCACCGCATCCAAATCCTTCGGACTCAACGAAAACGCACCATATCCCTCTTGCCACGAAAACGCTGATAAATTGGGCGAAATCTCCTTCAACCATTTTGAGGTTCCGGTTTTCGCTTCTGAAATAGTTTTTGATAAGGTCGCCGTCTTTGATAGGCGAATCACCAAATGAACATGATCTTCCACCCCACCGATCCGATAACACTCCGAGCCTTTGTCGCGGATCAGTTGTGCCATGTAGTGGTAGAGCCGTTCACGTGTGTTTTTATCCAGAAATGGTTCACGGTTTTTCGTGCTGAAAATGACGTGGATTAGGTTGATGGATAGGGATTGCGGCATCGAGTCAGATTAGTGTGTTTGCAGTTCCAAACGAGCGATTTGATACCAACATAGCCCGAAGGGCTATGAAAAGGGAAACAACACCATCAAGGTCTGAAAGGCCGTTGGGTGGTGGTGGTGGGGACGTTTTCACCATGCGGACGATTTCTTTTTGACATGTAGCGGCGGGGTGGGGATTTTAAGGTTCTCGACCACCGCGATTGATAGTCGAGGAATACTGGCTCTCCGCACTTGGGATAAAATTTCATGCTCCTTCGTTAGTAGAAAGTGATACAGATATTTGTTGTTTAAACCATCTGTTACCGGGAAGTAATAAACATCATCTGCTGCCCAGAAAGCAGCGTCGCTGAAACCGACCTCGCCTGCTGCACCCGCGACGATTACGAAGGCTGTCCCTGCTGAGGCACTGCATTCATGGTAGTAAGCGGGTGGCTTCATGCTGTTTTGATAGACAGCATAACTGCCCGCTTCTTCTAGCTGGCTTCTAACGAGTCTCCTACCCCTTTGAGGCGAAATCAAGTCGCCGACCTTAATCAACTCCACCTCCGCGCCACGGAGCAGTTTTTTCATATCCACCGATTCGTGTTCATTCGTGATTCCTTTCTTTGCGGTTAAGTTTTCAACCACGAAAATCATGAAAGTATGGAGGTCGCACATTTCACTCATGTTGATTCCCCTCATTATAATTCCTCGGTTTTGAATTCGCTGTAGCCTTCGTAGTAGTAGCTGACATCGATGCCTTTCATGAACAGGGCGCGGTCATGGATTTGATCAGTTAGAGCGTTGTGGAGCAGGGTCTTGATTTCCAAGTCCTTGACCGCGCTGCGCTGCATGGCGGAGAGGTATTCTTCCCTGTCCACCACGTTCCAATCAATGACCCTTTGGATTTCTTTTTTGAAGATAAGATCCAGCCAAATTCGGGTGGCGCGGCCATTGCCCTCGCGGAACGGGTGGGCAATGTTCATTTCAACGTATTTCTCAATGATTTCCTCGAAGGTGCTTTGCGGCATGGCATCGATCGCTTGGAGCGATGGCTGAAGATAGAGTTGCGAGGCGAAGCGAAAATTCCCTTTCGACATATTCACCTCGCGGATTTTTCCGGCAAAGGAGTAGATGTCACCAAAGAGATAGGTGTGAATGTAGGCGAGTCCGGCAAAAGTGCCGACTTCCGCATGGGAAATATCACCAGAGTCATAAAGCTGCTTGGCTTTCTGCTTGCTGATTTTTTCCTCAGCAAGGGCGAGCTCGACCTGATTGGTGATGTGGAGTTTGTTTTCTAAAATCATGACCTGTTTCCTTTCTTGCGGCTTTCCTTTTTCGCCTTTTTCTCCAGTGATGAGATGATTTTCAGGCGCGATTGCCCTCAGTTTGAACTGTCAAGGATTCCTTGACAGTTGCCTCCTGAATCAGCCACACCGTGCCATCTTGCAGTCGCAAGTCGATTTTGGTTTTCCATCTTCAGTAGTGTAGAGGATCAGGTCGCTCATGATTCAATTCCTTTCTGATTTTTAACCACGAGTGGAAACGAATTTTCACGAATGGGTTTGAAAATATGAATGAATTTTTGAAGCATTAC
>JAAURL010000031.1 GCA_012032235.1 Akkermansiaceae bacterium
GATTGCCCGGAAACTTGCCGAAAGACTCGGCTTGGTCATGGTCAACTCCGGGGCAATGTATCGTGCGGTTACCTGGAAGGCTTTGCAGGAGAACGTGGATCCGCAAGACGCCGACGCCATTCGTGAAATGTTAGGACGAATCGATATCGATTGCGGAGAAAATGGCGTTACTTCGACTTGCACCATTGATGGGGTTGATCCCGGTGATGCTTTACGTGGAGAGGAAATCAATTCCAACGTTTCCGCTATTTCCGCTATTCCAGCCGTGAGGAGCTTGCTTGTTCAGCTCCAGCGGAATTATTTGAATCACACCAGCATCGTCATGGAAGGCCGCGACATTGGCTCGGTGGTTTTTCCCGAAACGCCATATAAGATCTATGTCGATGCCGCAGAGGAAGTTCGCGCTGCACGCCGCATAGCCGCGGGCGAAGTAGATTCCATCGCCAAACGCGACGCAGCGGATAGCAAGCGCACTACTGCGCCACTCATGGTTGCCGAAGGAGCCACCGTCCTAGACACGTCTTTCCTCAACATCGAAGGTGCTGTCGATGCTGCAATTGCCATTCTCAAGCAGCAAGGCTTGCCGAAATTAGATAACTCTCAGACTACTATTTAAAATGGAGACTCCTATGAGTTGGATTTATTGGTTAGGCTGGATGGCCTTCGGGGCAGCTTTCCGCACGCTTTTCGGACTAAAAATCATCGGCGAAGAAAATCTGATTTCCGAAGGACCTGTGCTGGTCGTGTCGAATCACCAAAGCTTTCTCGATCCGCCACTAATCGGGAATTTATACAAAACTGAGATGGTTTTTTGGCACGGAAAACACTTTTTGTAGGGCCTTTTTTTAAGTGGCTTTACCCGCGCTGGAACGCGATTCCTGTGGATCAAGACCGACCAGACATGAGCAGTCTGAAAACAATCATTCGCAAGCTAAAGGAGGGCCAGCGGGTCTTAGTTTTCCCAGAAGGGCAACGGACTTTGGATGGAAATCTTTGCGAGGCAGCACCGGGCGTTGGCTTGGTCGCCGCGAAATCCGGCGCGGTGATCCAGCCAGTGCGTATTCGCGGAGCTCGCGAGGCTCTGCCGCGAGGCTCTGCCCGGATAAGCTTTGCACGGATCACCGTCAGCGTCGGCCCACCCATTTACTTGACGGCAGATGAGCAGAAAGCAGCGAATGGCAAAGAAGATTACGAGCGAATCACCGCGAAATCATGTCTGCCATCTCTGCATTATAATTTCCGAGGTTTTCTCCGAAAAAACCAAAGACAAATCACAAAGCCTGCCTCGCTGAATGGTTGAAACAAAACAAATGCCAACTCTCAGCGTGGTCTCCGAAGAATCTCCTGCAGCCTCCGCTTGGCGCGAGTGGTTAGAAATCCACGGGCCAAAGATGTTGCTTTTTGCCCGCCAGCAAACTCGCTCACTGGAAGATGCCAAAGACATCTTTCAGGATGCACTGGTGAAGCTTGTAGATAAAATTCGCAGTGGCGAGTTCTACGGCGGCCAAGATGCCTGGCAACCCTATCTTTACACCGCGATTCGCCGCCTAGCCATCGATCTGAGCCGCAAAGATGATCGCCGCAAACGCCGCGAAGATAACGTCGGAGCGGATCAGGAAATCGATCAAGAAGCTTTCAATCCATGGTTCGAAAACGAAAATGCAGATGACGAGACACGCAACCAACTGGAAGAAAGCCTGAAAGAGCTACCTGCGAAATTCTCGGAAGTCATCATCATGAAAGTCTGGGGCGATCGCACCTTCGCCGAAATCGGTGAAACGCTCGGTATTTCTCAGAACACCGCCGCATCTCGCTATCGTTATGGGCTAGAAGCTCTGAAGAGAAACCTCAGCAACGCCCGCCGCCGTGGCGATCTATCCATCTAACTTTTTTACTAACAAATTATCCATGACGCCCGATCTGCAAATGCTCGAAACTGAACTCCGTGACTTTCATGCCGCGGCACTGGATGATTCGTTCCTTTCCAGAATGGAAGCAGCGGCTGATGGAACTATTACTGAGCTCACATCAGAGGAAGTCCGCTTTGAGGCATTCCTCCGTCAGAACTCACCCACCGCGATCCAGCCTGATTTCCTAACAAAACTGGGAACCATCGTTCACGACGTTCCGTTCGCGGTGAACGAAAAAGTCGTTCTCTTTCCAAAGAAAAATCATGCGCAAAAGCCAGATAGAAAACAACGTTCCATGTGGGCAGCGGCAGCAGCAGTCGCATTCATCGGTGGTATAACTGCGATGATGATCCCGAGCGGGAACCAGCCTAACACGAACGTCGTTAAAGCACCGGCAAACACCAATCATTCATCTACCAAGCTAACTCCTGCCAGCTTCAACCGCGATCTGAGCGAAGTGAGTGACGAGGGAATCGTCTGGAAAGACAACAAAAAACCGCACCGATTAGTGCGTGTTCTCTGCAAAGATCAAGTCACTCTAAAAGACGCTGATGGAAGAACCTATCAAGTCGAGCAACCACGCGTGGAATACATGCTGGTTCCAGCGGAAACAGATTAATCAACTTTTTTTGAACAACAGTTTTTAAATACTACGCTTATAGTAGGTAAGCAATGAAAACAAAACTTATCTCATCAATCGCAACGGGACTAAGCGCATTTTTGATCACTCCGGCCTTAGCCATCGACGGGCCAGAAGATGATGCCCCGCCTCCACCACCTGCCAATGAAAGCAGCACCAAGGCATTACCTGAGATCAAACTCAATGATTTCACTAAACCTACCGTAAAAGAGGAGCGTGCTTTCCTAGGTATCATCTCGTGCTCTGTCCCGGAAATACTAGCTAGTCATTTACACTTAAAATCGGATGAAGGTGTTGTTGTTCGATCCTTAGTGCCTGATGGGCCAGCGGCAAAAGCTGGGATTAAGGTGAATGACATTATCACCAGAGTTGCCGGTAAATCTGTGAGCTCTCCAGAGGAAATTACAAAACAGATTTCTACTCACATGGTTGGGGAAGAGGTCCTATTCGATCTGATTCACAAAGGCCAACCTAGTCAAATCAGTGTCACACTCGGTAATCGCCCCGCAGAAATGGCAGCGAATGATCCGCAGCCACTCGATCCACAAGACCTCGAAAATTTACCCGATGATCTAGCAGATCGCGTGCGAGGTGCCATCGCTGGAAATATCGGCGGCCTGAATTTTCAGTTCGGCGGATTAAACGATCCAGACATTCAACAAATGCAGGAAGATGCGAAGCGTTTGCTAAAACAAAAGCTCAAATCCAAAATGCATGGCCTCTCGCAGCCCAGCATGCTCGGCACCAATCAGTCACAAGTAACCAGCACATCAACGATCAGAATGATGGATGATCAAGGCAGCGTCGAAGTCCAATTTTCTAATCATCAAAAGAATGTGACGCTTTATGATCAGCAGGGAAACACCATCTGGAGCGGCCCTTGGAATTCTGAGCAAGACAAAAATAGTGCCCCTGCGGACATCCGAAAAAGAGTGGATACTCTAAATCTGGCCAACCATTTCGGCAGCAGTGGTGGCATTCACGAGAAAATGCAACAATCACCACTCGAAGACGAAGAACCGTGATCCATCTCATTTGTTCATAAGGTAAAATTGCATCCGCGCTCAGCCAGTCTGGGCGCGGATTTCTTTTACGCTTATACCCCGCCTCTCCGATTGTCTGGCAAATCGATTGCATCGAATATTTTTGTTAGACCTGATCACTGGTCAGGATTTCAGAAATCTTGACTTTTGATGCGTGATGCGTGATGCTTCAGCCATGAGAACAACACTCAATCTAGATGATGACGTGCTTGAATCAGCAAAGATGCTGGCTGCGCGGGAGAGGAAACCCTTGGGAATGGTGATTTCAGGATTGCTACGGCGAGCAGTTGAGCCTATGGCTGAAGCGCAGATGGAGCGAAATGGAATCCCTCTATTTCCGGTGTCCCTAGAAGCGAGGGCCGTTACGGCTGAGAAGATAAAGGAAATCCTAGACGAAACGCCATGAAGCGTTTTCTTCCCGACGTGAATACTCTGCTTGCCTTACTGGATCCCATGCATGTCCACCACGAGGCAGCGCATCGATGGTATGCCAGCCAGTCACCGCTAAGACTCATCCTCTGTTCCCATGTGGAAAACGGCGTGATCCGGGTGGCCAGCCAGCCTAAATACCCGAACTGCCTAGGCACAAGTAGCCGAGTCAGAGACGCTCTCCGGAAGTTTGCGAAAAAAGTGAATACAGCGTCCTGCGGGAAGGATGTTTCTCTATTGGATGACGAGATTCTTTTACAATCCGGCTTGCTCACGCCATCGAGAGTTTCAGATCTTTATCTGTTAGCCCTAGCTGCTGCTAACGATGCTCGTTTCGCTACATTCGATACGCATATCTCGGCCAAGGCTGTGGCTGGGGGCTCTGCCGCACTGGAGATCATCCCGATTTTTTAAAATCACGATTCTGTTCGGATGCTCGCTCTTGGCTTCACAATCTCCCATCCGATAGAGTCTGGACAGCGAAAGCCCGATACTCCAGCGTTTCACTAATTCCATGCGTATCTCAGACCGTTACATCGGAAAACAAGTGCTACTCGGCACGTTATACGCAGTCATGGTGCTAGGGATCGTGCTGGTGCTGGGCAGACTGTTTAAAGAAATTCAACCGTTGCTGGTTGATCTAAAAGCACCACCGGAAATTGTGCTGCGTTTTATCATCAATACTTTACCGGTTTCTCTAACTTACACGGTGCCTTGGGGTTTTCTGACTGCTGTGTTGATCGTTTTTGGGAGGCTTTCTTCCGGGCATGAAATCACGAGTTTTCGCGTGGCAGGTATCAGTTTGCCGCGATTGGCAGCACCGGTATTTCTGATCGGAGCTGGGCTTTCTCTGATCAGCTTATGGTTAAACGTAAGCATCGTACCGAATGCAAAAACCTCGTTGAGAGAAATGCTATTCGATCAAGCAAAACGAGATCCTAGCTCTCTACTAAAGCCAGGCGTGGTGATAGGAGATAAGTATTTTAAAAGTGACGATGATCGTACTCCCAGATTATTGATCGAAGGAAAAAGCGAAGGCTGGGTGGAAGGATTTCACGCCTATTTTTTACCAAATTCAAAAAACATCGCAGGAACATCGAGAGAAATGCTCTACGTTCACGCTGCTAAAGCGGCGCTATCAGCCAATCAGGAAAAAGGTCAACTCGTCCTCAAGTTACAAGACGCTTACACCGAAACGAGAGATGCAAAGGGCGAAATATCGATGGGTTTCGCAGGAGAAGCAGAGCCTGTTGTTTTTAATCTAAAGACTTCAAATAAGAAAATCCGGCCTAGCACCATGACCAATGAAGCGATTCGCTGGGAGCTAGCTGCCAGTGAGAAGCCCGAGGAGAAACGAAAGCTCCAACTATTATCTGAAATCACCAGTCGCTACTCATTTTCAGCTGCCTGCTTCGCCTTCGCATTCATTGCTGTGCCGCTCGGCTTACAAACACGCCGACGTGATAGCTCGAAAGGATTGATCCTTAGCTTAGTGATCGGCACGGGCTATTTTCTCATCACGATGTTAGCGGATCAGGTGAAAGACCCTATTTTAGCGAAGATTACATTATGGTCACCGAATGTGCTTTGCGTGTTGCTGGGATTAATTCTGTTCCGCCGTGCCCGCTTTAAGTAAGTTGAAACGATTGAATGAAAGCGATTCAGAAGCTTACCAAAACAGCTCGCCAAGTAGGCCGCTTTTTTGCTGCGGAGCATGTCGCCTTTGCGCCGTTTCTCCCAGATCTAAAGCGGTATAGTTTGCCAAAATTCCGCCAAGATGCTTGGTCTGCAGCTAACGTCACGATGCTAGCATTGGCACAGGGAATCGCCTTCGCAGCGATTGCTGGATTACCGGTGGTTTATGGAATTGTTAGCACCGCGGTAGCTGCATTTACCGCACCTTTTTTGCGGGCTCGCGACACACGATTTTAGGTCCAACGAATGCCACAGCGTTCATGCTGTTTAGCTTCTTTTCAGTAAATCCGAATTTAGTGGGGCGTTGGGATGAACTTATTCCACTGCTAGTGTTCATGGTTGGTGGTATTGCTACGATTGGCGCCTTGTTTCGCGTGGCAGATCTTTTGCAATACGTTTCCCGCAGTGTTTTAGTCGGCTATATTTCGGGTGCTGCTGTATTGATTATCGCGAACCAGCTAAAACCCTTTTTAGGACTATCTGCCTATGTTAGTAGTGAATCGTCATCGACTTTTGTCGGTCTCCTACTCGGAATTTTAAAGGCTCTGCCTGACACGAATTTCATTTCCCTACAAATCGGCCTAACCACGCTGTTGATTTTTTTCGCAATTCGTCGCTGGCGTCCTTCTTGGCCAGCCTTCGCACTTTCACTTTTAGTTTCTTCGATTCTCTTCGGTGTGTTGATTCGCAACGGTATTGGCATTTTCAAGGGTCAGGAAACGTTCAAAACCTTTGGCATGAGCGAACTCATGTTTAAAATGCCTAGCGTCTTCCGTGCTGGTATCTTCGAGGATATTTCTGCACTGTTAGGTATTTCTCTGGCGATTGCTTTTCTCGCATCATTGGAAAATTCGATGATGGCCAAAACTCTCGCCTCTAAAACGGGGGATCGTCCCGATATGAACCAAGACATGTTCGCCGTTGGTATGTCCAACTTTGCCAATGCGATTGCTGGAGGAATGCCAGCTTCCGGCTCCCTCACCCGCTCCATGCTCAACTACGAATCGGGCGCACAAACCCGTTTTGCATCGCTCATTTCCGGGGCTTACACGATGGGATTTGCGATGATCATCGCAGCTTCGGTAAAATGGGGAGTTCCGTTGATCGACTATGTGCCAAAGGCTGCGCTCGCCGGATTGGTCATCGCTCTATCATTTTCACTTTTCAATCTCCGCCACATTCGGATTTGCCTGCGCTCCACAACGGACGACGCCGCGGTTCTGGTGATTACCTTCATCGCTACGTTGCTAGCGCCGTTGCACGTTGCCATTTTCATCGGAGTCGCTACTTCCATCACTCTTTTTCTTCGAAAAGCCAGCCGCCCCTATCTCATCGAATACGAATTCAACGAAGCTGGAGAACTCCGCGAAATGGGCGAAAAAAGACAGCGCCCGATTCCCTCCATCTCCATTGTTCACGTCGAAGGAGATTTGTTTTTTGGTGCTGCAGAGCTCTTTCGCACGCAAATTCAGCGGATCGTCTTAGATCCAGCGATCAAAATCATCATCCTGCGCCTTAAAAATGCGCGGCATCTGGACGCAACTAGCGTGATGGCTTTGGAAGATCTCCTGCTATTCATGCGAGGTCGCGGGCTACATTTGGTCGTTTCTGGTGCAACCCGCGAAGTTTATCGCGTTTTGAAAAAATCAGGAATTCTCGTTACCCTGCAACAAGGCTGTGATCGCAGGCGCGGCGAGAGCAATATTTTCCTCACCAATCCACGCAATCCGAACCTTTCAACCCGCGCTGCTCTAAAGCGCGCTCAAGAGTTCCTGGGCGGCGAAAAAGCCGAAATTCGGATTTATTACGATCCACAACACAAAACTGCCACCGAATGAAACGCATCATCCCTGCCGCAATCGTCGCCGTCGTTATCCTTGTGGCTTTCGGCTACTGGTGGTCATCCGACACACAAGCTCTAAAACGCCGGACCCAATCCCTGCTTAGCACGCTGACGCTAGAAAGTGGCAGTGGTAAAGTCACTCGCCAGATGGGAGTCTATTCATTGGAAAAACTCCTGGAGCAGCAGGTCGAGCTGATCACGCCCACCGTTGATCAGGCAAACGGGACTTTTGACCGCGGTGAAATGAAATCAGCCTATTCCTGGCTCTGCAATCAATCCAATCAAACTCGTTTCACCCTCAAAGAAATCGAATCCGTGTCCGTCACCGGAGAAACCGCCCAAGTCACTTTCACGCTCAATGGGCTAGTCGAATTACCTTCATACCGCCCCGTGGATGGAAATTTTTCCGTCACTTTTGACTGGAGGAAAAGCGAAGCAGGCTGGCAGCTAACCCGCGCAAAATGGGACAAAATCCCCTGAAATTTACGGAAATCTTAAAATCTCACTGATCCGACTAAGGCGCTTTTTTACTTGCGCCTCCATTTTCACAAGTTTACCGCCCTCTCGTCCCACAAAGGGACTGAACACACGATGAACATGACCCGGAACCTAAAGTCCGTGGCCCTGGCAATTGCTGGCGTCATAATTCTTCCTAGCTGTGCAAACACTGGGAAAGCAAATATCAGCCCTAAACCCGAGACACCTCAACCGCAACTAGCGGTCAAGTCCGTCCAAACCGGAAAAGCCTCTTGGTATTCTATCAAGACCAACTACGGCACAAAAACCGCGAGTGGCCAACGTCTCACCAATCACGGTGCGACTGCTGCCCCACAAAACCTTGCCCATGGGCACGAAAGTTCGTGTCACCAACCAGGTGAACGGCAAATCTGAAATCCTCACGATCAATGATCGTGGCCCCTATATCAAAGGCCGCATCATTGATGTCACCATCGGCGCGGCAGAGCGCCTCGGCTTCGCCAAACGCGGTGTCGTTCCCGTTCGGGTAGAAGTCCTCGGAAAAATCAAAACAGAAGGCGAATAAAACACCTCAACTATAGTGACTGCGGCGTCAAAAAACGCCGCAGTCTTTTTTTTGCCTGTTTTACACCCCACCGATTACAACCATCTTATCCATGGTTGGTGATTGCACCCCTCCTTCATTCTCCTCCGTCACGGCAAAGGTCGCCGCAGTCGGGGTCTGCTGGTTAGGTTTAAAGATCACACGAACTTTTCCTGTAGCATCGACTTTGAAAACTCCCGCGCTCACTGGCGCAGCGACGCTAGGATCGATCACCCAAAGCTGATAGTCTTTCCCAGCATCCAGAACTGGTAAGTTTTCCACGACGAGCAATCCACTTTGCTTCTCCTGATCCCACAAGCTCACCGCTACTGCCTGTGGACGGTCTTTCAGCTTGGAACTCATCACCGCGATTTTTGCCTGAGCGATGAAATCTTTTTGTTCTAAAGAAGCAACACGCGCTAACAACTCGTTTCGTGCCAACTCAGCAGTTGCTAGCCTTTCGTTCAGTTGCTGCTGCGTCGTTGCAAATGATGCTTCAGCTTCGCGTAGTCTATCTTGTGTGTTTTTTAGCTCTGCATCTCTATTGAGCAATGAACTCTGATGATTCGTGCGATCGCGCTCTGCCGCGTTCCACTGAGAATAAAGGATCGCTGCGAGACAAGCCGCGATCCCCCACGGGAGAAATGCGAAGCGCCGTGGTCTCTCAAATGGCACGATACGGTCTTGTGACCTTGAAACAGCTTCGAGCAATCGACGCTTTGCTTCAGCAGGAAGCTCCACTGGCGGCGCAGATCTCGCGAGAGATAATGTCGCGTTATTCAGCGATGCGACAAGCTCACTTAGCTCAGCACTTTGGCGTATCTCTGCTTCAAATGCCTGAACTTCATTTTCTGGGAGCAAACCCAAAACATAGAAGCACGCTTGCTCTTCTTGAAGATCACTAATCATAATTTTCCCTCCACGCAGTCTCTAAGTTTTAATAAACCACGACGAATCCAAGCCTTCACCGAGCCTAATGGCTGCATGATTTGCTCGGCTATTTCCTGTTGAGTGAGGCCGCTGAAATAAGCCAGCTGCAAGGTATCTCGCTGTTGATTCGGTAAAATGCTTACACAATAGCGCAGCAATTCGAGTTCATCTTTATGCGGGCCTGCATGGGCAGGCACAGCTTGCTCTACCTCTCCATCTGTTTATTCAGATATTTTTGATGAGTCGCACGTTTTCGAAGTTTATCAATCGCAGTGTTTCTAGCCATCGTCAGTAGCCACGCCACGGGTTTTCCCAGCGCTGGATTATACATCGCACTCTTGCTGTGTAGTTTTACGAAGACATCATGCACAATGTCCTGAGACTCTGATGCATCTCCCAGTTTCTGAGTGAGCACCGAATGCATCAAAGGCGCATGACGATCATATAATTTCGCCAATGCACCCACATCCCCTGCTGATGCCAGCTGGATCAGGAGAACATCGTTTTCGTTAGAGGAGGGTTCTTCGTTCATTAGATACGGAATACCGGGAAGTCGCTGAATAGTCATAAAGCTTTTAGAGGTCGAAGGAGATTTCAAGAAAATTGAGATTTCCTGTTTCCAACGCATTTCCCTGCCGATTGGATGCAAAATAATTTCGCTCCAAAAGTTTGGGAGCGAACCATCATTTTATATTTTCAACGAGATTTCCCAGGAGAACCGAAAAACCCTTGTGAAATATAAGAATTCTCCTGGGAGAATGAACATTTTGAATCATTTCTAACAAACGGGAGAGAAAACTTTCACAGCAATGCATCCAGAAATACGGGGTGCCCGTTTGGAATAGTAGAGGGCCGCATGGCTCCACAAAAACATGAAAGCCAAATACCTAATCAAACGAACTAATATCCTGAGCGTGGCGCTGGGCATGATCGCGGCAGTTTCTGTCACGACGGCCCAAGCCGCAGTAAACGTCATTAGCGATGTCACATTCGACTCGACGACTAATCTATATCGCTACTCCTATTCGATTCAAAATACCGGATTGCTGGACTTGATTCTACTAACGATCCCGACTGATTCACTGGCCAATGTAACCAACATTTCTCCAGCGACTGGATTTTCACTAACCTATGATCGGATCGCACAAGTGAACTCCTTTTTTGAAGATAATGATATTTTCACAGACAATACTTTCGCGCCAGGACTGACCGTTTCGCCGTTTGTATTCAATAGTCCACTAGCTCCGCTATCTGTAACATATACAGCATTTGATGTGAGTGGTGCCGAGTTTAGCGGCACGACGGTTTCTCCGATTCCCGAAACATCCAGCGCTTTGCTTGGTGGCGTCGCCATCATCGCGGCGGTGGCTAGACGCCGCCGCAATTCATAATCTCCTAATCCGAAAACTAAAAACAATTATTATATGAAATACTCCAAAACATCCCAAACATTCATCCTAGGTGCACTCGCCTGCTTGACTCCACTCAGTTCTGTTCAGGCATCCAGCCATAGCGATGCACCACTGATCAAACTGGATCCACAAGCAAACCTAACAGACGTTTACGCCTTTATCCGTCAACGTCCTACGGGTGAAAGAGCGCTGGTCGTCGAAGTCTTAGTTCGCCCATTTTCAGAACCCGGTGACGGTGTGATGTATGAGGCATTTTCCTCTGACGCTTTGTATAGTATCCATATTACCGATCCTAACACTGGAGCTGAAGCACAACGTTATGATTTCCAATTTTCTCCTGTCGGTGTGACGGGCGGAAACTATAAAAATACAGATACGATTCTCCGTTACGGACGTGGCACGGAGATCGGTCCTATCGTCAACGTAGGCGATGCACGCCAAAACTTTGTGCAAACCTATAATGTCAGCCGCGTAGTCACGAATACGAGAACAAGCCTCAATGGCACGACTCAACTCATGGTGGCTCCTCCGAATGTTGGTATCAAAACCACTCCGAGTTATAACGATGCAAATGGCAGAGCCGTATCTGGTGCAGCGACCCGCCCTGCACTCGATCTATATACTCGCCAAACGACGTATGATCTCCCTACCGCCACCGTGCCTACGGGCTATACCGTATTTTGCGGACCGCGCGATGATGGGTTTTACGCTGATACTCCCGGTATTTTCGACCTCCTTCAAAGCCGTATTTTAGATAATAACGGGACATTTGCTGATGGGCTGGGCCAGGATGGAAATGGTGTCGATGATTTCAAGGGATATAATGTCTTACATTACGGCATTGTCATTCCGCTAACAGCGCTTCCCAGCTTTACCTATACAGGTGCATTGCAACCCGAAAGCACAGGCGTGGGAGTCTATGCTTCAGTCAGCCGTCCTCGGACGACTCTACGCTCCAGCACCGGAGCCGATGTCTCTAGCGGCCCTTTTGTACAGGTAAATCGTCTCGGAAATCCGCTCTTTAACGAAGTCCTCGTCGCACTCGCTGGAAAAGATCAATACAACCGGACTTCTCCGACTGTAGATGCTACGACATTCGCCACCTACGCGGAAAATCCAGAAGTGGCTGTGTTGATCAATGCGGTCTTTGGCACTTCTTTCCAAACCACAGGACGGGCAGATCTCCGCGCAGTCTTCATTCCAGACGTGATCCGTGTGAACACCACCACCGCCGCTGTTAGGGTGCCTGGTGAGGCTGGATTCAATCGCCTCAGCTTCATCGGCGGAGATACGATTGCAAATGGCGCAGGCACACAGATTCCTTCTGGTTGGCCAAACGGACGCCGTGTAGGTGATGACGTAGTAGACATTGCACTAACAGCTGTCGCCAGTGGACCTACATTTTCCACGATCACTGTAGTAGGAGATAACGCCGCCGCAAATGACCAAGTGTTTAACCGCACTTTCCCCTATCTAGCGACTCCACACGCTGGCCCGCGTAGCTCAAAAGACTCCGGCCCGAACGTTGGGTTCTAATCAGATCTCTGTTGTATTGGTTGCATCATGACACACACGCATCGGCGGACGATCTCCCGAAAATCCGCCGATGCGTTCTCCCACTCACACTCATTTTTATGAACTATTATCTTTCCCCACGATTTGTTGTTACCGCGATTTGCGCGAGCTCGTTTGTGTCGATCACTCCACTTTGGGCAGAAACAAAATCTCCTCAGAAGTCAGCTGCCATCGAGAAATCTAAAGCAGCTCCATCGCTTAAAATTTTAGATAAATTTCCTGCTCCCGATACCAATACGATCACCGGGAAAGCACTCCGCATCGCAATCCTGAAAACACAAGCCGCTCCCGAAAACGCTGAGAACTGGACAGCTGTCGGCGACTTGTTAGCACAGCTCCAGCGCGATACGGGAGAAACCAAATATTTCGATTTCGCAGAATCCGCCTATCAGGAATCCTTAAAAATCCGCCCCGATTTCGTAGCTGCGATGACCGGGATCGCATGGGCAAATGGTGGACGTCATGACTTCAAAGCTAGCATTGAATGGGCGAAAAAAGCCATCACACAGGACGCCGACTGCGTCGCAGCTTACGGGATCATCGGCGATGCAGAAGTGGAACTAGGAGAATACGATTCTGCCCTCGATCACTATCAGAAAATGATGGATCTCCGGCCCGATCTCTCCTCCTGGAGCCGTGGAGCCCATTTGCTCTGGATCATGGGAGATAAAAGCAAAGCCCTGTGGCTGATGAACAAAGCAATCAACGCAGGCGCTCCCTTTGCAGAGAACACCGCGTGGTGCCGCGCTCGTCTTGCGACGATGCTTTTCCATGACGGAGCCATTCTCCCTGCACAAAATTCCATCCAAAAGCTGATCGACCAAAAGACCAAAAATGTCCATGTCTTAACCATCGCGGCAAAGATCGCGACCGCCCAAAAAGACTATGCTTTAGCAATGGCTCACTACGAAACGATCCTGAGCACGGGTTCTAACCAAGCTGCCATCGCAGCCATCGGCGATCTTTACGCGCTACAAGGGAAGAAAGAAGAAGCGGAAAAATTCTACGCTAAACTCGAACATCTCCATGAGCACCACCACCACGGTGAAGGAGAGCATGACCACCATTTCCTGGCGAAATTCTACGCCAATCATGATCGTAATCTAACTGACGCACTGGCCATGATCAAAGGCCATGATGACACGAAAAACGTCCAAGAAGCAGACATGCTCGCATGGATTTACTATAAAAATGGCAAGCTTCCTCAAGCCATCTCCATGATGAAAAAAGCCCTGCGTTACAATACTCCAGATGCAGAAGTCCACTACCACGCTGGCATGATCGCTGCCGCGCACGGAGATTTCACATCAGCCCATAAACATCTACACCAGGCACTACAAATGAATCCTCATTTCAATCCCTTGCAGCTTCCCGCTTTGCAAAAGGCACTCGATGAAATGGAGCAGAAAAAGACGATCAGCCAGACCGAGAAATAACTCATTTCCTACCCACTTCAGCCGAACAAAGGGAGCTCTTGAATGGGAGCGATTCGGCTCTAGTTTCTGGGGTTGAATATTCTCCTCACAGGTGCGAACGGCTACATCGGGCTCAGACTGCTCCCAGAGCTGTTAGCGGCGGGACATCATGTGATCGGATTCGTGCGTGATCGCGGACGTTTCCCCTGCTCCCAGTTCCAAGCATTTCTAGAAAATGGACAGCTCTCCCTTTTAGAGGGTGACATGCTGGAGTCTTCCAAGCTTCCAGAACATCAGGAAATCGATGTCGCCTACTACCTTTTACATTCCATGGGAGCAGGTCACGGATTCGTGGCGCGAGAATCTGCGTGCGCCAAAATTTTTGTGATTGGCTAGCAACCACTCATTGCAAACGCATCATCTATCTAGGAGGCCTTGTCCCAAAGGGATCATTATCACGCCACCTGCAATCACGCGAAAATGTAGATGAGATTTTACGCTCCGGGAGTATTCCGGTGACCACTTTTCGAGCTTCGATCATCGTCGGGTCCGGCTCGGCATCCTTTGAAATTATCCGCGATCTCGTTGAAAAATTACCCTTCATGATCACGCCTCGTTGGACCAACACACGCTGCCAGCCCATCGCCATTCGCAACGTCATCCATTACCTCACTGGATGCTTAGAAACCCCAGAAACATCTGGTCGAGCGCTAGACATCGGCGGACCAGAAATTTTAACCTATCGGGAATTGTTACGCCAATACGCAGTCGCACGTGGACTCCAGCGCTACTTCATTTCCGTGCCCTTGCTCACGCCACGTCTATCAGCACGGTGGTTGCAGTTTGTCACGGCTACGACATTGCCTCTCGCTAAGTCTCTCATCGAGTCATTGCGCAATGAGACGATCTGCCAGAATCACCAGATCACCCAGTTGATCCCACAACCACTGATTTCCTATCACCAGGCGATTGAACTGGCCTTCGCAAGGATCGCGCAAAATCGCGTTCCATCATCCTGGATCGATTCTCTTTCCTCCGGAAAATTAAATCCTGACTTCCTGCGCTCTATCCGCGTCCCTGAGCATGGCGTCCTTTGTGATCAGCAGCGTGTCAATTTATCTTCAGATCAGAAAACGGTGATCGACCGAGTCTGGTCGATCGGCGGAGAGGAAGGCTGGCCGTCGATGAATTGGGCATGGAGAATGCGTGGTTGGGTAGATCGCCTCATCGGTGGCACCGGCTTACGCCGCGGCAGACGCCATCAGCAAGAGTTAAGGGCTGGTGATGCTCTCGATTTCTGGCGCGTCCTCATGGCGGATCGGGAGAGCGATCGCAATTCCGCACGGCTCATTCTCTATGCAGAAATGAAGCTCCCGGGAGAAGCTTGGTTAGACTTTGAAATCACCCATAACCAACTCCGCCAGACCGCGACATTTCGTCCACGTGGTCTGTTAGGTCGGCTCTATTGGTATAGCTTGCTCCCGTTTCACTTTCTCCTCTTCCCGAAAATGGCGATCAAGTTGGCTGCTTGATTGCGGTTTGACGAACCATGGTTCTCCTCCCATGGTTTTCCGCGATGTCCGAGATGAAGCACGTTCTATTTGTATGCACGGGAAATACGTGTCGCAGCCCGATGGCGGAAGGTCTTTTCCGCAAAGCTGTCGAGCAGCGCAGTGATTATACTGTCAGCTCCGCCGGAGTCGCCGCCTCCAAAGGCACACGTTGTAGCGGGGAAACTTCGGATTTTCTCAACAAACGAAAAATCACGATGAGCGATTTTAGCAGCCGCCCAGTCTCAGATTCCATTCTATCAGAGGCGACTCATGTTTTCGCGATGACTCGAGGGCATTTGGAGGCTCTCGAAGCCCGCTTTCCGAAACACTCGGATAAATTTTACCTCGTCCGCGAATTCGCAGGAGTTCCGAATAACGCTTATGAAATCGATGTTCCCGATCCCATTGGCATGGGACGAAAAGCCTATGAAGAAGTGGGAGCAGTGTTAGACACCGCGATCCCGAAAATCATCGCCTACATCGATGAAACGACCGCTTAGCACGTGGGAAATGTAGATGATCATCGCCTTTCATAAGCCATACGGAATTCTCTGCCAATTCACTCCCGACCAGCCGGGGCAAAAAACTTTGGCAGATTTCTCCTTCCCGCCAAATGTCTACCCCGTCGGGCGGCTCGATATGGATTCGGAAGGATTGCTCCTCCTCAGCGATGAGCCGGGATTCAACAATCGCTTGTTAGATCCCAAAACCGCTCATCCGCGAACCTATCACGCCCAAGTCGAAGGCATCCCAACGGAGAAAGCCGTTAGTCAATTATCCCGCGGCGGAATCATCATCCAAGGACATCGCACGTTACCCTGCGCGGTTCGATTATTGGAAAATGAACCGTCGCTCCCTCCACGCGATCCTCCCGTCCGTTTTCGTCAGTCGATCCCCACTTCCTGGCTGGAGCTGAAATTGATCGAAGGAAAAAACCGTCAAGTCCGCCGCATGACAGCCGCTGTCGGATTTCCCACACTGCGCCTCATCCGCGTCGCAATCGGCAAATTCCATTCTCCCGATTTAAATCAGGGAGAATGGAAGGAGCTGAATACCGGGGAAATCTCTGCTGTTTGGCAGAGAGGTTTTTTATGGATTAGATCTTCCTGCCAGATTTACTGGACTCGCTACATGTCAGACGTTTTCTCACTCATCATTGAAACTTCCACTCCGCATGGCTCCATCGCTATCGCTAGGTCAGGAGACATTTTCATGCAAAGGGAATGCCTTAGTGATCGCAGTCACAACGCGGGATTATTCTCTCCGCTACAGGAATTACTCCATTTCACAGGCGATGCGGAAATCGATCTCGTCATCGTGGGCAGCGGACCTGGCAGCTATAGTGGAACCCGCGTAGGAATTGCCGCAGCCCAGGGCGTAGCCATTTCATCTAGCTGCCCAGCAGTGGCGATTCCCTCGATTCTGGCCGTGCCTGCTGCACAAAATGGTGCAAGCTGTTTAGCCATCGGCGATGCCCGGCGCGGTAGCTACTGGACCGCCCAGATCGCCGAATCTGGCTTACTAAATGAACCTGAACTCACCGATGCCACTGGTCTGGAAACAATCGTGCGATATTCTCTTTCTGCCGGGATCAGCGTATTTTCCTTTGAGGAACCTGACCGTTTTCCCCTACCTGCTGAGTTAGGTCAGCAGATTAAAGTGGAGTTTCCAAACGCCGAACGAGTGTGGCAGACATGGAAGTCCGCAAGCGTCGCATCCCGTGCACAATGGCTCAGAACCCCGCCGCAGCCGATCTATTTGAAGCCACCTCACATCACCCCAGCGAAACGTTCATGGCTGCTAAAGTGATAGGGCCATTTCAGTAGCCATTCGCAAGGACAGAAACTAAAGCCTCCCCCGCTCTCTCGCAGGCTTCTGGCAGCGCGGCATTGCGGGCAGTTTGTAAATTCGAGGAGGCGAATAGTTGGCTGCTGCCTTGAGATTTTCCCGAGGCTAAAATTTTTGTGCGATCCTTCGCATCGAGCAATTTCCAGCTAATGGTAACGGTGTTACTGAGCTCTTCCGGTCGCAGAGTGTCCAGACGGGTTCCACGAATCGCCGAATACTTGATTTCAAGGAGATTTGCTTCTAACACCGCATCTGCTAGCTCCGACTTTTTAATCTGATAGCTACCATCTTGCACCAGTGCATTGATGACAGCAGAGGTCGCGATGGCTTCGGCTCGTGGATGCAAGGTAGAGTTAGAAAGCATCGGGACGGAGATGCTTTTCACCTGATTCAGGGATGCCGGCTTCGTATTTCCTAAATGATAGCCACAAGAAACCAGAAAAAATAACGGCGTGAGTAATACGAAAAATTTCATCATTCAGGAATGGAAAAAACTACTCGCCGAGCTCTTTGAGCCGGGCACGAGCTTTGTCGTGTAATGAACCGGACTTAGAATTTTTCACGATGTCTCGGTAGTAGACTTTTGCTGATTCAATCTTTCCCGTTTTCTGATAAAATTCAGCGACATCGTAGGATCGCTGAAGATCACGGCCTCCTAAATTTGAAACCAGCTTGCGTGCCTCCGCATTGCGGGAATGGCCGGGATACTGGATGAGGTAATCGTTGAATGCTTCCTTCGCGAGATCCAGATTTCCTTGGCTCTGATTCCCGCGGTCTGCTTCGGCGGTGAGGATTACCCCGATTCGGAAAAGAGCTTCGGGCGCTTCTTGACTACCGGGCTGATCACGCACGAGCTGGCGATAAGCTGCGATGGCTTCCTTCGACTTTTGTTTTCCTTCGTTGAGCTGACCGATCGTGAATTGCGCTTTGGATGCGATAGCGGATTGCGGGGCATTCGCGCGTAATTTATCCAACATCCCCACGGTCTTTTCTAGCGAGAGTTTGGTTTTTAGCCCTAACATATTGGACTTTAAATCTCCATCAGCCGCCGCTTGCGCCATGGAGGCTTGGCGATTGAGAGCGGTGCTGTAGAGGCCACTGCCTTGGAAACGAGAGAGAAATTTGTCGTAAGCTTCAAAAGACTCTAAAATATCTCCTTGTTGCTCAAGGAGTTGAGCCTGACGAAAGCGAGCTTGCGGCGCAGACGGCGCAAACGGAAAGCGCGTCGCTGTTTCATCGTAGAGCTTGATGGCTTTGCCCGTTTTTCCAGAGTCGTCCGCTTGTTTTGCTACTTGATAGAGCTCTTCTCCTTCACCCGCTGCGGCCTGAGTATTTCCCGCCATGATGGGCAATTCTGAATCAGATCCACAAGAATTTAGAAACCATGCGGAAGCTGATAAAAAGGCACAGGCGATCAACCGAGAACTCATGGGCGAGAGCATAGAAACCTAAAGCGACTGGGGAAGTGCAAAATGAATCGTAAAAGTGGGTATTGCCACCTCCTTACTTCTTCCGGATGTGCCAGAGCTCCACGAGTTGGTTCCTTTCTGGAACGCGGCTGCCGAAACGATCTGTCTGGCCGAGATAGACGGCCTGAGTCTTTTGGCTAGGACGCTTCACCGACGAGCATAACGAAGCCACTGCGGTGGCACGGTCCGAAGAGAGCTTTTGATTGTTATCCACATTTCCCGTTTCTGAAGCGTAACCGATTGCCAATACCAGATCACCATCCGGCACCTCCTCCATCTTACTGGTGATGGAATCCTGATCTTCTTGTGAAATCGCGCTGGAGCCAGTCGCGAAGTCCAGTTTTACCATCACGCTAGCACCTAGCTTCACTCCCAAGCCGCTGTAGGCCGATGAAACGTCTGAATCTGGGAGATTTTCTAGCTCACGCAGGCTGCGGAAAAGTTCAACAGCGGCTGGCAATAATTCGTTTTCAGAGCTCGCAAAAAGCTTTGGCTGTTCAGCGGAGCCTTCTAATTCTTTGACCCGATTTTCGTAAAACTCCTTCGCACGCATTGCTTCATCAAGACGGCGTTGAAGGCTTTCGAGATCATCAGTCGATGCCGCCGCACTCATGTTCTGCATCTTTTTGAGAGCTTCTTTGTATTGAGTATCCAGCGTTTGATAGCTGTTTTTGAGAATCTCCAATTCGCGACTTAGAACATCCGTGTTTCCGCTACGGCTCAGAGCACTGCCCAGTTCGGTGTTCAGCCGGGCATTTTCCGCCGCTAAAGTTTGGCGGAGTTTTTCTGAACGAAGAATTTCCTGCATCTTGGCAGAAAGCTCAGAATCCTTTTCTCCTAAAATTTTCTGATAGCTCCCAGCCAGTGCGACCAGCGTATCAGAGTCTTTTTTGACTCGATCTGCTATATCTTCCAGCGGCTCAGAGCCACCTTCGAGTGGGCGTAATCCCATCGCCATTCGCTCCCGATTCGTTTCACTGCGAATGGCATTCAGCTCAGCTTCGGCCTTTTTGATTTCTTCTTGAGATGCAGTCCCGCCCAGCCCGCCACCGCGTAAAACCATGGCGATCAACACACCTAACAGCGCAATGATGACAAAGCCGAGAGCAACTGCGGGAGTGCTATTTGACTTTGCGCTAACTGGCTCCGGAGTTTTTTGCTCCGCAGCTGCGTGATCGTCTCTCAATGGGGCTTTCTCATCCGACATGCCGAGAGGTTGCCCACCCCACCCCGCTACTGTCAACTCACAGCTTTGGCACAACGCTAGAGGGGAACAAGCTCAGTAGGGGGCGCACGCTTCTAGCGTGCTCCCTTCCGCATCCCTG
>JAAURL010000213.1 GCA_012032235.1 Akkermansiaceae bacterium
CCACGCCACAGACACCCCAGTGGCCCACCGTTCTTGCCGAATACCGTCTTTAAGCCATCTTAAATATAAGCGGAACCTGTCCACTTTTGCTCAGACAATTAATTCCACTTTTGCTCAGTCGCCGACAATCCATTGGTAAATGCTTGCACTCTAGTTGTTCACAATCACATCGATCTTTCAACATCGATCTTTCAGGAAAAACGAACTGTGAAAGAGTCCTACTTCAAAAACACTTCTCTCGCCTTCGCTCCATCACCGGGACCAACGATGCCGCGTTGCTCTAAAATATCGACCATCCTGGCAGCTCGTGTGTACCCTAGACGGAGGCGGCGTTGCAATAATGAGGTGCTCGCTTTCTGTTCTTGGCGCACCACTTCGATGCATTTCATGATGAGCTCTTCATCTGCTTGCGAGACATCTTCATCATCCTCCACATCATCGCCACCGTTGATCGACGCCTGAATATCGGTTTCAAATTTCGGTGCTCCTTGTTTCGCGCAGTGATCAATGATGCGCTCCACTTCTGCATCCGTCACGAAGGCTCCTTGTGCCCGTTCCAGCTTTGCTGAGCCAGGCGGGAGATAGAGCATGTCTCCTTTTCCGACTAACTTATCCGCGCCTTTTGTATCCAGAATCACCCGAGAATCCAGCGCGGAGGAAACTTGGAAAGCAATACGGCAGGGAATGTTCGCTTTGATAATTCCCGTAACGACGTCTGCGCGCGGCGTCTGTGTCGCGATGATCAAGTGAATGCCGGCAGCGCGGGCTTTTTGTGCGATCCGGGCGATGCACATTTCCACATCAGCTGGCGCGGTCTGCATGAGATCAGCGAGCTCGTCGATGAGCACGACGATGTAGGGAAAACGGTCAGGAATTTTCTCTTCGAAGAGCTCTTCTTCCTCATACTCCGCCTCACCACCAAGCTCACCAGATTCAAGAGCCGCTGCGATGGACTCGATGGATTCTTCATCCACAGAATCGTCTTCTAACTCCGGCGCAGTGACTTCCTCGATGACGATTTCTGTTTTATCCGGACGCGGGCGATTATTAAAACTATCGAAATTCCGCACTCCCTCCTTAGCAAACATGCGATAGCGCTTTTCCATCTCGTTGACCACCCACTTCAGCGCGGCCACGGTTTTCTTTGGATCAGTTACCACTGGGACTACGAGATGCGGGAGGCGATTATACATCTGCATCTCGACTACTTTCGGATCGACCATGATGAAGCGCAGCTCATCGGGACCGAATTTAAACAACATCGAAGCAATGATGGAATTGATACAAACCGATTTTCCCGAGCCCGTTGCTCCCGCCACCAGGCAGTGCGGCATGGCCGCTAAATCGCCGATGACTGTCTTGCCATAAACATCTTTTCCTAGAGCGAGAGGGATCTTCTTTTCGCGGAGCGGAACTCAGGGTCGTGTAGAAGCTCATGCAGCGGCACGGCCACTTTTTGTGAGTTGGCGATTTCAATACCAACTGTGTCTTTACCAGGAATCGGCGCTAGGATATTGATGCGTTCAGCGCAAGTGGCACGCGCAATGTCTGCTTCTAACTGGGAAATTCTGGAAACGCGCAGGCCCGTGGACGGATAAATTTCATAGCGAGTGATCGTGGGGCCACGGGTGATATCGCCTGCGGTGACCTCGATGCCAAAGGCTTGCAGCGTATCAATAATCGTGCGCTGGGTGTAGAGGAGTTCCTCGCGATTTGCCTCGGGCGTTTCTTCGTCATCGATTGCGTCCAACAGATCAAATCCCGGCAACTCGTAGTTTTCAAATCCAGTGACGGATAGGAACTGATGCCCGGCGGGTTTTTTTCGCTCAAAGGGGCGTGCATCTGCCGTCTCGGGATCATTGGAGCGGCGCTGAGAAGCATCGATGATTTGTGGGAGCGGCGTCTCACGCAGAGGCAACTGGATTTGCGGATCATTCTCCGCAGATTCTTTCGCGGCAGCGGCAGATTTCGCGGACTCACGTTCTTTGCGGCGTTGTTCACGCTGGCGTTCGCGCTCGGCTAGCATCATGGCTTCACGCGCTTCGGTTTTCCCTACTTCGTTGCGATTCTCACGCCAATCGTGGAATTTCATCCGAGCCAGTCGGAAGCAGGTGCGCGCAAACCGAAATGGATGCTGACCTGTTAGGAGAATTAATGCGATGACATACGCTGTACTCGTGAGAATGAGCGTCCCAGCACGTCCAATGACGTTCGTGAGGGCAAATCCACCCAAGCCATCACCGATCACACCACCAGGGCTGCTGAGATGACATTTTTGTGACCATTCTTAAAGAAGAAATCTGCTGCATCCAGCCAGGCAGCTCCTGCCAGCAAAAGAATCACAAAGCCCATCACCGCCCGCGGCCAGATCCGCGCATCGAAGGCTAATTTAATAATACCGAACCAAATAAATCCGACAGAGATGAGCCCACCCGCGGCTCCAAAAAGAAGAATTTGCAAGAAACCAAGGATTCCGCCGACTGGACCGATGAGATTTTCTCCTTTCGCGCCAGTTTTCCCAGCAAAGGCTTCTAACAATCCCCATCGCGGTAAATCCGCTGGACTGTATTTTACCAAAGAAAGCAGCAATAAAAGACCTGCAGCGATCCAGATGGTCCCGATTATTTCGTTAGACCATCTGGCAGGCTCAGGGAGTTCTCCCCGCTTTTTGTTATCATTCACCGCCATTCCCTATGTTGTGACAAAATCATTCCTCGACTCGCGCCCGGGAGCAAGATTGTTTTCATCCCCTGAAAATAAACATTTCCAAAGCTTCTGAGCATCAGAGCAAATAAAATGTCCCATTTTGCGTTCTGAAGTCCATCTTGCCGCCGTGCGCCTGCTAACGCTAAAAATTCAAGAACCCCTGCCCGGCTTCGTTTTGCCTGAAATGGCCGCAGATCATGGGCCAGACGAGGCTGCCCGCCGCTATCGTGCAATCGCCGTGACAACATTACGGCAACTCCAGCATCTCGCCGATTCTCGGATCAGGCTCGCCGTAGAACCAAACGATGCGAACGAAGCAGTTCGGTTTTGGCTGCTTCCACGCTTAGCGGAGCATTGGCAAGCAGAAGGACAAGTTTTCCGCTCAGCGGGTTGGGAAATCGACTTCGGCGACGATATCGGGGATTTCTCTGTCTATGCCTCAGGGGAAATTCTGTGCCCGAATCTAGGAGCGAGATGGGTCCATACTGCATTACTAGGAATGGGACAAACCGCCCATTTGGTCACCGGCCCCGCGATCCATGGTGGGGTATACTTCCGAGCCACCACACCGAATCCCCCACCCCATCCTCTGACTAGAATCTTACCAGAGCTAACCATTATCCAAACCAGCGAACACTGGGAACAAGCGCTCGATAGCCCCCTAGGTCCAGCTTTGAAGCGTGCTTGGGAACAAGAAGCGTGAAGTCTTCGAAATCGTATCCGAAAATTTCGTAAATTGAGTGATAGAAAAGTGCATGATATCGATAAATACAGCGATTTGAATTTTTAGAATAACAGACCATCAAATAGTTACATCATTTTCATTCTCGCGAATCTCGTGCTAGACCTGCGGGCTTCTCCCCGCTTTACTGCCCGCCACGACTTTATGAGCTTTCTCTTTTTCAAGCGCGTCCTCGCAAATCCCATCCGTGTTGGCTACCTCGTTCCGAGTTCTGGATTTTTGACACGACAAACTGCTAAGCGCATCGATTTCTCTAAGCCACGAGTCGTGATCGAACTAGGCCCGGGCGAAGGTTGTCACACGCGCCAGATCGTCCGGCGAATGGGCCCGGATTCCCAGCTGATTCTCATCGAGCTAGATGAGCATTTTGCCAAGCATTTGAAAAAGCAGTTCGCTAACGACCAGCGCGTTACAGTGGTTCAAGCGAATGCCGTGCATTTACACGAAACTTTAAAAGAACTTGGGATTTCTGATCCCGACTACATTGTTTCTGGGATTCCTTTTTCGATCATGAATCGAGAATTGCGCGAGGAAGTTCTCACCAGCATCGCCCTTTCAATGGGCCCGGAAACCATCTTCATCACCTACCAGGTTTCTCTCCAAATTTCAGAGCATGAGCTATTTGATCTTTCCAGCCACAAACGTTGCCTACTCAACGTTCCACCGATCAAAGTGCTGGAACTGCGAAGATCCACTGTGGAAGCGAAGGCATAGAAGGCAAATCCCTAATCGCCACCTCCGATCCGAGGAGCGTCAGATCATCGCCAGAATGAAAAAAGATAAAAACTCCAAACCGGGATCGCCCGACCCCAGGCCAAGCAAAGCTCCGAACAGATCAGCGGCACACTCGCCCTAGCAGATCATAATCTGCCGATCATACGTTCTGCAAATCCCGCAAACTCCAGAGCAGGCTGGCAGCCGGACTGGCAGCGCCTTTCAGTTTTCGCGCTCCAGTTTTGCGGTTGGGGCCGAAGCGGTCGCGAGCTTGGGCGAAGGTCTCGTTGATGAAATTTCGGCTGCCGATGATGGCTCCGTCGGTGAAATAGCGGATGCGGTGACGGAGCATTTTTC
>JAAURL010000214.1 GCA_012032235.1 Akkermansiaceae bacterium
GTGGGCTTGGGATGCGGCGCGGCCATCCCGGCGATGCGTTCTGCGCAGGGATTTCTGGCTGCAAATCCGGGAGCGGTGGTCGCCACGGTGGCCGTAGAAATTTGTTCGGCAGCGTTCTTTGCCGACGACGATCCCGGCGTTTTGATCAGTCTCTGTCTTTTCGGCGATGGCGCAGCAGCTGCGATTTGGACTAGCGAAGGCCAGCCGGGAGATTGGCAGGCGGGAAATTTCACCACCATTCACCAGCCAGATGAGCGAGAAAAAGTTCGCTTTATCAATTCCGCGGGAAAGTTAAAAAACCAACTTCATCGCTCAGTTCCCGGCCTTGCAGGAGACGCTGTGGCTAAACTTTTTGCCCAGCGCCAAGGAGATCCCGATCAAATACTCGCCCATTCCGGTGGCCGCGATGTGATCGATGCGCTAGAAAGTGTGCTTCCTTATCAGCTGAGCGAAACTCGGGAAATCATGCGCGAATTCGGCAACATGAGCAGCCCGGCAGTGCTCTTTGCCCTAGAGCGCAGGCTTTCAGGAAATCACGCTGGAGATCGCAGGCTGTGGCTGACTTCCTTCGGCGCAGGCTTTGCCGCCCATGGCTGTGAGCTGTGGAGGGAGGAGCGATGATGCTGGGAAGCTGGCGCGGAAAACTTTAAGCAGGGTTTCCTGAAAAGTCCAAGACCCGTGGCCTGGTTCGACCCTCTGCCGTTATTTTTCGCAGTTCGCGATTTAATCATCTCCTTGGCATGAATTCTGCCGATGTATGATGTGTGTCAGGATTATTTCGAGATTACCTTCCAGAGAATTTCTACGACGAAGTGTTTTCCACACCGGGCGAGACTCGGGCGCATTATCATCGTGTTTTAGAATCGATCGGCAGGTTAAAACCCACGGATTACGCATTTCGTCAACAGACGGCCGACACAGCATTTATCCGCCAAGGAGTGACATTTACCGTTTATGGAGATACGAAAGGGACCGAAAGAATTTTCCCATTTGATCTTATGCCGCGTTTGGTCACTGCGGCGGAGTGGGCGAAAATCGAGGCAGGGTTGATCCAACGGATCACGGCGCTGAATCTATTCTTAAATGATATCTATCAGTCGCAGAAAATTATTACCGATGGAGTGATACCAGCGGAATTAGTTCATAGTGCCTCGCATTATAGACCTGAGTTCCGCGGGATGTCAGTGCCTCATGGAATACATATTCATGTTTGTGGATCGGACTTGGTGAGAGATAGCGACGGGCAATTTTATGTTTTAGAAGATAATGCACGCTGCCCATCTGGCGCTTCTTATATGTTGGAAAATCGCAACGCGATGAAGCGGACTTTTCCCAGCTTGCTACAGTCTGTGCCAGTGCGTCCAGTCGATGGGTATGGTCAGATGCTGCGGGAGACTCTTGCCTACCTGGCACCTGCTGCCGTGTTGGATCCAGTCATAGTGGTATTGACCCCAGGAGTTTTTAATAGCGCCTATTTTGAGCACTCTTATCTAGCGCGGCAAATGGGTGTTCCGATTGTCGAAGGACGCGATCTCATCGTGCGTAATCATTGTGTATTTATGCGAACGACTTACGGCTTACAGCAAGTGCACGTGATTTATCGTCGCATTGATGATGACTTTCTCGATCCGTTAGTTTTCCGAAAAGATTCGTTGCTCGGTGTGCCTGGATTAGTCGATGCTTATCGATGTGGAAACGTTGCTCTAGCAAACTCCATCGGCACGGGAGTGGCAGATGATAAAGCCGTGTATGCGTGTGTGCCGAAGATGATTCGCTACTATCTCGACCAAGATCCTATTTTACCAAACGTTCCGACTTATCTGGGCGTCGATCCTAAAGATTGTACATATATATTGGAAAATTTAGATAAGCTTGTCGTCAAGGCAGTGGATGAGTCCGGTGGTTATGGGATGTTGATGGGGCCTAGTTCGACGAAGCAAGAGCGAGCAGAATTTACAAATCGGATCAAAGCGAATCCTCGTAACTATATCGCTCAGCCGGTTCTAGCACTGTCGCGACATCCTGTGTTCACAGGTGATGCTTTCGAAGGGCGGCATATTGATTTGCGGCCTTACGTTTTATATGGCGAAAGAGTCCAAGTCGTGCCTGGTGGCTTAACACGCGTGGCTTTGAGAAAAGGTTCGCTGGTGGTGAACTCGAGCCAAGGTGGAGGCAGTAAAGATACTTGGGTATTGCGTGATGGCGTGGATATCAGTGCGCCACACTTTTCAGATATCGTATAATGTTGATTTTATTAAACAAATGATTGGAAACCCATATTTATGTTAAGCCGTGTAGCTGATAGTATTTTCTGGATGGCTCGCTATGTAGAGCGTGCAGAGAATTGTTCTCGGTTATTGCTTTCGACTCAGGACCTTTTGTTGGATGCCGGAGCAGAAAGAGCGAACGAATCACAATTTTGGCAACCGATTTTGGCGACGACCGGGGACGAGTCAGTTTTCCATGGACTTTTCCCAGAAATCACGGGCAAGGCAGTTGCTAGTTTTTTGACGCTTAGTGAGGAGAATCCGAATTCGATTCTGAGTTGCATCCGCGCGGCACGAGAAAATGCACGAACCGTAAGAGACCAAATCTCCGATGAGCTTTGGGAAAGTGTGAATAGCCTAAAAATCTACGCGCAGAATTCAGAGGCGGCATCTGTAGATCTCGCTCAGAGCGCAGCATTTCATGAACAAGTAATCAGTACATCCAATCTATTTCAGGGTGTTGCTGCGAGCACCATTCCGCGTGGTGAAGTTTGGCATTTCTTGCGATTAGGCACTTGCTTGGAGCGAGCCGATAAGATGTCACGGTTGGTGGATAGTTGTTCGAATCTCGCATTGGAAATGCCACCGCATCCGAAAGCGCGCCCACTTCGATGGGCAGCGCTGCTGCGATCCTCCTCAGCCTGGCATGCCTTTCAAGCGCAGAGCAGCCGTCTCGATCCTAAGTCGATCGTGGAGTATTTACTTTTAGAACCGGAGTTTCCTCGTTCTGTCGCATGCTCAGCAAATGAACTTGCGAACACTCTTGAGATTCTATGTGGATCGAATCCGAAAGGAGATCTAGCTCTACCCGTGCGTTTAGCAGGTCGCTTACAAGCCGAGCTTGCTTATACAACGATAGAAGAAGTTCTCGATCATGGATTGAATGAATACATCGATGATCTCCAAACGAAATTGAATGGTATCGGCCATGCTATTTTCCAAGCCTTTGTGTTCTGTGCAGACTTCGTTCCAGTAGAAGAAGCAAACGTGACACTCTTCGTGCAACCTACGCTCGGCGCGTGGCATCGAGGCATAGAAAACATCATGGAAGTTCAACAACAACAACAGCAGTGAGCGAATGCATCTTCGCATTTTTCACCGCACCCGCTACTATTACCGCTTTCCTGTTTGTGAGAGCTACAACGAGCTTCGCCTCAGACCAGCAACGGATGATAAGTCTCGGTTAGAGTTTTTTATACTCAATGTGCAGCCACCCGTTCGACTGCGTCATTTCCGTGACGGAGCTTTGAACTATGTTCACTATTTTGAATTGGCCGAACCACACCATAGTCTTACCATTGAAGCATCGTCTGTCATTCATACGACCTCGCAGTATAGTGATGGAAAGCCTTTAGAAGTTCCTTTTTCCCAGTTGAAATTTGAAGAGCGTGATGATCTGCATCCTTATCAAACCTCCAGTAAGTATGTGAACTTAGATGCAGATGCGTGGCGGCTCGCAATGGATCTGAAGCAAGATGGCATCTTCGAAACCGCAATGGCTGTGATGGAATATATTTTTGAAAATTGGGAATACGTTCCGAATATCACATCAGCATCGACCCATGCCAGTGAGGTCATGGCGTTGCGGAAAGGGGTTTGCCAAGATTTCACTCATATCATGATTTTGCTGTGTCGCTCCCTTCAGATTCCGGCGCGGTATGTGAGTGGATATTTATACAATGCTCCAGAACATGAGATGCGTGGTGCTCAAGCTTCGCACGCGTGGTGTGAAGTCTATGTGCCAGGGTTCGGCTGGTGTGGACTTGATCCCACTAACAATATCTTGGCGGATGAGCGGCATGTAAAAATCGCTACCGGGCGCGACTATCATGATGCAGCTCCCATTTCCGGGCGCTTCGATGGGCCGTCGGGAGCATCGGTAGGAATGGAAATCAAATTGTTGGTCGAAAAAATCGGTGACTAATGGCGGTGTGCGCCTCTTTTTGTCCTCACCTATCGAATGCCATTCTATTGCGCTAGCCGCATGAGTTCGGGGCTACCAAAAAGTTGAACCTATACCGTTTGCCAAAAGTCTGTGTGAGAATTCTTCTCGGAGAGCGATCTCTGCCCACAATGGTGGGAGAGAAAGGCAGGGACGCGGATAAAAAGGCAGGGACGGATCTCCGAGCCGTCCGGAGTTTTCAGAAGACCGCTCGGGAGAGCGGTCCCTCGCCTCGCGATTCAGGCTTTGACGTGACGCGGTAGTTGCTCAGGATCATCGACAACAGG
>JAAURL010000215.1 GCA_012032235.1 Akkermansiaceae bacterium
AGTTCTAGATTTTCAAAAAACAGTTAGATTTTTCGTATATCGAAGGGTTTTGGAATTTGCGCCCGATTCCAGCACGAACGATTTTGTATTCGCGCTGACCACGCAGCTCCTTGCCCTTGAATTTCACACTACCGGAAGTAGCCAGCGTTTTCCCACAAATGAGGTCCAGCACCGTCGTTTTTCCCGCGCCATTTGGGCCGATGATGACGTGGACGTGGTTCTTCGAGAGATAGAAGTTAAATCCATCGACTGCTTTGAATCCATCGAACGAGACACCCAGTCCTTCGATATCGAGAATAGTTTCAACATTAGGGTTCATCAGGAATTGCTTTAGTTTTGGGTAAAGTGGGCGAAGAACCGGCACGGAACTTCGCGATCAGCGGACCGATCCAGCGCTTGACGCTGGGAAATTTTTCCATCAATCCAGCAAGGCCATTGGGAAAGAACATCACCACGGCGATGAACGTGCCACCCATGAGGTAAAGCCATAGATCTGGATAGGCTTCAGAAAATGTCGTCTTTCCAAGGTTCACGATGAGACAACCGAGAATCGCTCCCAGCACTGACAACCGTCCTCCCACGGCAGTGAAAATCACCATTTCAATGGAAGGGATAATGCCGATGATCGACGGAGACATGAAGCCGACTTGCAAGACGAACATCGCTCCTCCTAGACCGCTGATGGCTGCCGCAAAGGTGAATGCAAAGGTACGGATCATCGCGACATCGTAACCAGAGAAACGCACGCGATCTTCCCGGTCCCGCATTGCCACTAACACTCTACCCAGACGCGTATTGATGATATACTTGCGGCCAATGCGACGATGAAAAGCAAGGTGCATGAGACAAAGTAGAGAATCTGCTGGGCGTTTTCTGAGCGGATGTCCCAGCCCCAGAGCGTCCGCAAATCTGTGATGCCATTCCGTCCGCCGGTGTATCCTTGGTTACCATCGATTCCTAATGATAGAATCAATGCCATTGCCTGAGTGATGATGGCAAAATAAACGCCGCCCACACGCCTGCGGAAAAGTGCCCAACCGATTAGAAAAGCAATCACCGAAGGAAGCACGAAGACAGCGCAGATCGTGAATGGCAGACTTTTAAACGGTTCCCAAAACCAAGGCAGTTCGGTTAGCTGATTCCAATCCATGAAATCGGGAATGCCCGGAGTGGATTGGATGGAAGTCGTGACCGGATCGGAGGCTTCTAGTTTCAGGAACATGGCCATGCAGTAGCCGCCAAGTCCGAAGAACACTCCCTGCCCCAGACTGAGTACACCGCAGCGCCCCCATAACAATACTAGGCCGACGGCAACGAAGCCAAAGGTGAGATATTTCCCGACCAGATTCAGCCGGAATGTCGGCAAAGCGATCGGTAAAATCACTAGAATGAGCAGGGCGAAGGCTGCGAAAGCAATCGCTTCACCGCGTGTTTTAAAAAGAGTTCGAAATAAGAGTGGCATAGGTGAGATAGGTGAATGGTTGATCGAATCAATGGCCGCGAACTTTGCTAGGGAAGAGACCTTGAGGACGGATCATCAGTGCGATCACAATCACTAACAGGGTAGCAACTTTGCCCTTGGTCCCATCGAGAAAGAACTCCAAAACGGATTGAGCTTGGGCGATTCCAAAGGCAGAAGCGAGACAGCCCAGCAAGCTGGCGGTGCCGCCTGAAACGACGACTAAGAAGGCATCTACGATATATCGACTGCCGCTATCTGGCCCAGTAGAACCAATGGTGGTAAACGCTGCACCAGCAATGCCTGCGATGCCACAGCCTAGTGCGAAAGCCAGCCGGTCAACTTTCCCTGTATTGATTCCCACAGCGCCGCTCATTTTCCGATTTTGGACTGTCGCTCGCAGCCGCAGACCGAAGCTGGAACGAAACATAAAGATCATCAGAACAATGGTAACGATGATGGAAAGGCCGAGGACAAATACCCCATTAATTGGTATATCTAACCCTTCTTTCAAAGTATAGGAACCCATCAACCACTCAGGTAATGTCGGGGTTACTTCCCGGGCACCAAAGATCGAGCGGTAACTTTGTTGCATAATGAGACTAAGTCCCCAGGTCGCTAAAAGTGTATCTAAGGGTCGGTGATAAAGATGTCGGATCATCAGCCATTCCACGAAGGCTCCAACGAACGCACAGATCACAAAGGCAAACACAATCGCAGCGACAAAGTAGTAAGGCCCAAAATTGGGAGCAAATTTCTCCGTGAGGCTGGAGGATAGATAAACGGTATAGGCTCCCAGTGCCATGAACTCGCCATGGGCCATATTGATGACACCATTTGGCCAAAATAAGAGCAAGACCGAGGCCCATCAGCAACAAGACACTGAATAGGCTGAGGCCAGAAAAGCCCTGCATGATGAAAATGCTTTGTAATTCTTCGCTAGTATATTCTCCCATAAAATCAGGCATGTTAGATGTTAGAAATCAGACAAAGGGATTTGGAAATTGGGGAGGGCCGGAAACTACCCGGCCCTCCGGGTTGCAACAACCGAGCTCCGTGAAGAGCCGGAAATCTTTCTTATTATTGATAGCCTTTCGGAAATGGATCGGGCTCGATGAGTTCAGATTCGTATAGAACTTTCGCCTGACCATCTTTCTGCCATTGGCCAATGCGTAGCTTACTCCACAAGTGATGGTTCGGATGAACTTTCACATAACCTTCGGGTGCGGTAGTGAGCTCAAGACCAGGTGAAGCTGCTGCAATCTTGTCGATATCAAAGCTGTTGGCTTTTTCGACAGCTGCTTTCCACAACCATGGACCTAGATAGCCAGCTTGAGTTACGTCACCAATGACGCTGTCGTTGCCGTATTTTTCTTTGAAGGCCTTAACAAATGCCGCGTTATTTGGATTATCGAGGCTTTGGAAGTATTTCATCGCAGAGTAAAAGCCCACAAGGTTTTCTCCACCGATTCCTAATACTTCGTCTTCCGTTACCGAAATGGTTAGAAGTGTTTGTTTATCGCTGGTGATGCCTGCTGCTTTTAGCTGTTTGTAGAAAGACACATTCGATCCACCTACAACGATCGCATAGATTACATCAGGCTTCTTTAGTTTGATCTTGTTAATCAAGGAGCCGAACTGTGTGTGGCCGAGAGCATAAAACTCTTCTCCCACCACGGTTCCCTTGATGACATTTTCGATGTGCTTGCGGGCGATTTTAGCTGATGTGCGCGGCCAGATATAATCGGAGCCGATCAGATAGAAGGTCTTTGCCTTCTTCTCTTTCACGATCCAATCGATACCTGCGATGATTTGTTGCGTGGCTTCTTGTCCGGTATAAATCACGTTTTTTGACTGCTCCAAACCTTCATAAAATGTGGGGTAGTAGAGCATTCCATTTTCTTTCTCAAAAACGGGTAGAACCGCCTTACGAGAAGCTGATGTCCAGCAGCCGAAGACGGTGCCAACTTTATCGCTGACGAGTAGCTTCTTCGCTTTTTCAGCAAATGTCGGCCAATCGCTGGCGCCATCTTCCTTAATGACTTTGATCTGTCTGCCAAGGACGCCGCCTGCGGCATTGATCTGATCAATGGCTAATTGCTCCGCTTGAATGGAGCCCGTTTCACTGATCGCCATCGTGCCGGTGGCCGAGTGTAGCTGCCCGACTGTCACAGTATCATCTGTGACAGCTAGGCCGGTGGTATTGACTTCAGAAGTTGGCGGCTTTGCCAAAGCCACCGTAATGGCTAGAGCAAGACACGCCGCCGCGACTGGGAGTGGAGGTAGTTTGATATTGAATTTCATATAGTTTCTGACGCTAGTAATTAGTGGCTTTGGAGGAGCATGATGATCCTTTCGGCATGATAGTTTTAGCACCGCATGTGCCATTGGCATGGCATGCTAGGTGAAATCGATTCACCAAGAGAGATTGGCGTGCAGCCTTGGAAATAACCGTTCTGTCCTGCTTGGTACGGCGTATGCTGACCGACAGATCAGCCGATATGTTGAGTAAGATTCACGATGACGATCCCGCGCACAGCCAGACCCTTGGTGTGGACTTGGAAATCATCGACTCGAAGCGCTTGCAGATGTTTTACGTGACTGCCAAGGAAGGTTCATTCGCTGCTGTTTCGCGATCATTAAGAGTCACACCATCTGCTGTTAGCCATGCGATCAAGGCACTGGAAGAAGATCTCGGTTGTGCGTTATTCCGACGCTCTGGGCCTCATGTAAAGCCGACACGTGCAGGGATCCGTCTGCTGCCAATCGTAGAAGATCTTTTAAAAAGAATGGGATCGATGAGAAAAGAACTGGCCGTTTTAGATGGACGGATCGAGCAGCTAAACTTCGGTATCGCATCCAATCTCAACTGCTTATTAAAGACTACGGTGCTATCCACATTTCTTGAATGCTTTCCTGCTGCGAAAGTGGAAATTTTGCCATGAATGAGGACACAGTGCCTAGCGTGAAAGAGTTGGACTTTGTCATCGGCTACACGGA
>JAAURL010000032.1 GCA_012032235.1 Akkermansiaceae bacterium
AAGTTGAATCATAGACACCATAGATTTCGAAGCGGAAAATGATCATGTCTCGTGCGGCTCTCAAGCCCGTTTTATGCCGGATTGATGACCATTTCACCAATCAGTCATGAGCCGCTTTAATGAGCTAAACTAGCGATTGCGTGCTAGGACTTCCAGCTCAGAGCTCCTTTTTTCAGAGCATAAACGTAAGCGAAAACCAAAATCCCGGCAAAGCCAGCCATACTTGCCAATGCGGTAGCTCCCTCCTTCGCGAGATCGCGGAACTGCACGGCCCATGGATACATAAAGACGACTTCGATGTCGAAAATGACAAACAACATCGCGACGAGGTAGAATTTCACCGAAAATCTGGGCGATCCCTCACCGACCGGCAACATTCCGCACTCGTAGGCACTGTCTTTCATCTTGTTCGTCTTCGCAGAACGCCCGAAAACGATGCTCATCGTCAGCGTCGAAACTGCGAATCCAATAGCGATCAGGATTTGAAAAAATACGGGAAGGTAATCTTGTGGCATAAGTCAGGAAAAACGTGTCGCAGCGGTAGTAAGCACGGGGCGTGGAAATGGACAGCAAAAAACCCACGCCATTCTCAGGCGCGGGTTTCCAGAAAGGATAAAAGGTAGAGAATTAAGCCTCTTCTTGAGCAGCCTCTTGAGCAGTTGCGTAGGCGCTGGATGCCTCGTGCACGCGGGCTGTACCCTTATACTCTTTCCCGATCTTCTCAACGAGACCACGAGTGACCAGGTTTTGAAGCTTTTCATAAGCTCTCAGGCGGAGCATTTCTTCACCACCACTGACCGCGTTGCGAACTTTAAGATTTGCAAAAACGCGTTCAAATAAATCATTGAAGCCGAAGATTTTCTTCTCGGCGAGAACGGTGCAAAGCTCGTCTGTGACATGATCAGGAAGGCGGCGTGAGAATCGAGTGCGTTTCGTTGTAATTGCCATAACGCAGCCATGATACACTGCCCTGCGAGAAAAGCGAACCAAAACTTGGAATTCTTACTCAAAATCGGATAAACTATTTTTCAAGGCTTTATTTATCAACTATTTCGTCACATTTTTTTAAAATCACCGCTGATGCCAGCTTGACAGCTGAGCATTTTCCGCCAACTTCCTGCCCCCGCCGCGTCGGTAACGTGGACGGCATTTCCCTACTCCCATGAAAAAGGACCTTCATCCAAAATACAATCCGGTCGTCTTCGTTGACATGACCACCGGCAAGCGCTTCATCAGCCGCTCGACTAAGACTTCGGAGAAAAAAGAAGTCATCGATGGCGTAGAGCACAGCATCATTTCCATCGGTATTACTTCCGATTCCCATCCGTTCTTCACGGGTCTCGCCCAGTTCGTCGATACCGAAGGCCGCATCGACAAATTCCAAAAACGCTTCGGTGCCGTTCGCCGCGTCGGGAAGCCGAAACTCGACTGATCCAGTCTATTTCCCGAATTTCACCAAACCGCCTGGCCGCCTCATCGCAGCTGGGCGTTTTGTTTTTCAGGCGATCGCAGCCAGAAGAAAAATACCGCCGAAAAACACCCACATCAGCGAGAAAAGAATGTGGATCGTGGTTTCAAATAATTTCCCACGCCAGAGTTCCGGGGAATACCAAACGAACTGAATGATCAGCCGTGTGAACCAGAAAAAAGCCAGCCCCCAGCAAATCCTTGAGCCCAAAACTGTCGTTGTAAGAAGGTGGGCAGATGTCAGCGAGAGCACCCCCATGAGGAGGACGATCAAGGCAATGAAGAACATGTGAACCTCCATGACTTGCTTATTGATGAGACTGAGCTTGGCCAGTTCATTCTTCCACGCGAAGCGACGAGGGAAATCCACGTGCAGAAATGCAAGTAGTATCATCAATACACCCGCGGTTTGAATCATGAAGGTGATCATCATTTTTGAAGTGTGAAGCGAGATAGGAAAGGCGTGTGCTTATCTTCGGAAACGATGTTCAATCCAGCTGAGGAGAAAGTATTGAGCCAGCTACGGTGGGAATGAAAATGAAAAAAGCCGATGTTATAGACGAAAGAAATTCGCCCAATCGCGCAAATGTTCAATCACCACGATTCGTCCGCTAGGCTTAAGAATTCGACGCGCTTCGCTAAAAAACAAAGTTCGCTCATCCGACTTTCTGACTTCATGTGCAGAAAGAATCATACAGATGAGATCCACCGATTCATCCGGCTGAGGAAAAGAGCTCGTAGTGACTTTCAACAACTCTGGAGAGGGTGAATACACTCCACGCGCACGGCGAATGGAAGGCTCTGAGTGAAGGACTGGATCGTAGAAATCCATCGCAATCACCTCTGCCGGAACTCGTATTTTCAAAATTTCTGAAGTTTCATCGAACCCCGCGCTGAGATTCACGATACATGATTCTTGATTTAGCGAAAAATGTCTGAGCCATGTTAACTCATAAAGTGAAGAACGATCATAAATCATACACGAAGTGACGAGAGATAATATCACCGAGCCGAAAGCTAGCAACCCACCTGCACGAAACAGCACATTCCATGGGTGTGGAACGAAAGCCGCGCATATCAAACTCGTGACAATCGTCAGCAAGGCGACGAGGAATAAGGGCCAATTAAAGCGGATGATATTCCAAACGCCTTGATAGCGTGATCTCGCAATTAACATTTTTCCACGCGGCCTTTCTTCCAGTGATAAGGGACATTTTCGACCAAGAAGGCGTTTGCCAATTGCGCAGCCTTGAACTCGGGTTTCAGAAGAAAAGGAATGCTCCAGTCGATCACTTTCGCGGGTCGGGGAATCCAACTTTTCCTAGCACCTTCGACAATGGTCATTTTGTTTGCTTTTTTCTTCGTAGGAAAAGGTGAAAGGCATCGGCCCAGCAAAACGCCGCGCCTGACGCCAATCAGCAAACGGAGAACTTTCCGGCAAAGGAGGCGACTCGGAAGACGAGTCAACTTCTAGCCGAAATCCTGATGACGATGTAACCCGGTCGATGCCGCCGCTTTGACTCCAATCAATACCCATCGTGTGGTAAGAATAAGTCGTGAAAAGACGTCCCAAACGCTCCATAGCACGACGGTTCGTGCCCGATCCTAAGATATAAAGCCCTCTGAGCGTGCGCCCGCTTTGGCTACGATAGCGAACCATGATGCGATAGCCGATGAGGAAAAAATCTCTACCGAAAAATGCAGGGAACCCCTTTGGTCGGAGTGCACTGGTCTGCACCATTGCTACAGCTAGAAAAGCCCATTGATCTTCAAAAAGATCCAATTCCAAAGAGGCGGGAATGCGCGACGCCAGATCTTGCTTGGGCAGGGCGAAACCCAGAACCAGCGACCGATCCAGATTCGCCTCAATGGGAAACGGGTGCCTATGAAGACCTTTGAACATCCACTTTGAAATTAACTAGAAAGACGAAGCTCATGAATGCGAGGGCGAAAACTGAATTAAGTGCCCCCCATAAAAGCAAGTCTCGGGCGAGGACCAATTCGAGGATATTCATCACGCCAACCAAAGCAATTTGTAACCAAGCGCTCAACTTGTGCTGAAATTTACTCCAAACCCAACAGGCCATGACGATTTCTGAAAGCCCGATGAGCTGAGTGACTTCATGGGCAAATTTTCCACCAAGAATACGCGCAACGATTTCTTCGTGGCGAGGAACCAAGCCAAGCACTTTACAAATCAGACCATTCACGAACCAAACGAGGCCAATCGCCATGCGGGAGAACATAGAAAAATTGATCATCTTCATACGAGATTCTTAATGAGCGGAAAACGCTCCCGCCAGCGCTCTACCCGTTGGCGATTTTTTGTTTTTTTGAATCACCGATGGCGGTCCATTGGCGACTAGATTTCCACCATGGATTCCACCACCCGGCCCCAGCTCGATCACCCATTCTGCGGCAGCGATCACATCCAAATGATGCTCTACAACTAACACACTGTGTCCAGCATCTCGGAGTTTAAAGAGTGCTGCTAGGAGTCTTTCCACATCGCCGAAGTGCAAGCCTGTCGTCGGCTCGTCAAAAAGATAGAGCGTGTGCGGCGCCTGTGGTCTGGCTAGCTCCACAGCCAATTTCAAGCGTTGCGCCTCGCCACCGGAAAGCGTGTTGGCTGGCTGGCCCAGCTGTAAATAACCCAGTCCCAGATTTTCGAGAATTTCCAAAATGTGATGAATCTTTGGAATCGGTCTAAAGAACTGTCGGGCATCCGAGACAGAAAGTTCTAACACATCTGCAATCGACTTTCCTTTATAAGTCACTTCCAAGGTTTCTCGATTGAAGCGGCGGCCATTGCACGCCGGACATGGCACCCACGCGTCGGGTAAAAAGTGCATCTCGATCTTCAGGCGACCATTTCCTTGGCAGCGTTCGCAGCGCCCACCAGCCGCATTAAAACTAAAACGACCGGAGGCATAACCTCGTTGTTTAGATAGTTTTAGCTTCGTAAATAAATCCCTAACCAAATCAAAGATTCCAGTGAACGTTGCGGGATTGGAGCGCGGGCTACGACCAATCGGCGATTGATCCGCAACCACGCATTTCTCGACCAGCTCCAAGCCATCGATTCCATCGTGTTTGCCCGGAATTTCTCCCGATCCATTCAAATGGCGGGCTAGAGCACGGCGCAAAATATCATCTGCGAGAGTCGATTTACCACTGCCACTCGGCCCGCTTAAAACCACCAGCTGACCTAGCGGAATCGTCACATCTAGATTCTTTAAGTTGTGTTCGCGCGCTCCACGAATCACCAATTCGCCGACAGCTAAACAGGGCGGTGGATTCCATCCGCCACGCTTCATTTCACCTCGCAACCATTGCCCTGTCGGGGAAATGATTTTCGCAGGAATACCCACAGCCATAATCGATCCACCCGCCGCACCAGCTCCCGGCCCCATATCGATTAGCCAATCCGCCGCGCGAATGATCTCTTCATCATGTTCTACGACGACCACCGTATTTCCCAAATCCCGTAAGCGAACTAATGCCCGAATCAATCGTGCCGTATCCGCCGCGTGCAAGCCGATGCTAGGCTCATCTAACACATAAATTACTCCAGAGAGACCTGCGCCGAGCTGTGTTGCCAACCGAATCCGCTGCGCCTCACCACCCGAAAGCGTGCCGCTGGCGCGTTGGAGCATCAGATAATCTAGCCCGACTTCTTCTAAAAATGCCAAGCGAGTCCACACGTCACTGGCCAAACGTTTGCAAACTTCGGCCTTCGCTGGATCTGGCTGAAATCCTGCGATCCAATGCATCGCATCCGAAACGCCGAGTGCACAAAAATCCTGAATCCCCAGCCATTTGTTTTCCGCGCCTTGGATTTTTACCGCCAACCATTCCGGTTTCAAACGCTTTCCTTTACAAACACCACAAGGTCGATGCGCCATCAGCTTTGCCAACTTCCTCCTAGTGATTTCTGACTTCGCATCGCGGTATTTTCCCAAAACTTTCTCCGCGTCTTGCCCTTCATCTAACAAATCAGGATCACAAAACATTTCCATGCCTAGGCCTTCGCAAGCTTCACAAGCACCGAGATGTGAGTTAAAGGAGAAATGCCTTGGAGATAGTTCTTCTACGATGAATCCCGTACGTGGATTCCGATATGAGGTTTGAAATGCAGTATCACGCCAGCGATCCGTTTCCGGCTCCTGAATCGCAGCCCGCGCCTCCGCGCCACACAGTCGCAGCGCCGTCTCCACCGAATCTGCAAGACGAGATTCCACACCTGGCCGTATCACAAAGCGATCTACAACGATTTCAACGGTAGATGGTTGCTCCGGCCAAGCTGCACGCGCCGCTTCGATTTCTAACACTTCTCCATCTAGGCGGATGCGGATGTAACCTTGCCGCTGTAAATCTCCTAGGAGACGTTCAGGCTCACCAATTTCCTCCTGTGGCAATGGCGCCAGCAAAATCACTTTCGATCCTTCCTCCAGCCCGGCCAAGGCATTGACGATATCTAACGGACTCATCCGCTCTAATCGCTCTCCTGTTTCTGGATCGTGAGGAATCCCCGCTGCGGCCCACAACACACGGAGATAGTCATATATTTCCGTGGCTGTTGCTACCGTTGAGCGCGGATTGAGTCCACCGCCGCGTTGCTCAATCGCAATCGCTGGACTCAATCCTTCGATGGAATCCACATCCGGTTTTTCTAACTGATCGAGAAACTGCCGCGCATAAACTGATAGAGATTCCACATAGCGCCGCTGTCCCTCTGCATACAACGTATGAAATGCGAGCGATGATTTCCCACAACCACTCGGCCCTGTAATGACCACAAGTTTCCCACGCGGGATTTCCACGTCGATATTCTTTAAATGATGCTGCCGTGCCCCACGGATTCGGATCGCGTCCACACCGCAAGGAAACTGTGGTGTAGATCAAGTTCCAAGCCCCAACTGGAGCGGGAAAGGATCTTACGGATTTTTATCGATTCGTTCTCGCTGTGAAAAACGGTGGGCGCCTCGTCACCTTTGATCGAAGAATCAACTCTGCTTTCCTGAAAGGCGGAGTCAGCGCCTATTGTGTATTAGGAAAATCAGAAAATTGATTTTCTTCATTCTCAGAAGTTGGGGCGTGAGTTAATGACTGGCGGCACATCCCCATGCCCCGTATTTTTAAAATCCTCTTCTGGTTAATTATTTCTCTGTTAGGCATCGCGGCAGTTTCTGTGGCTGCGTTTCAGCGTGGTGAACCGGTGAATGCGCTGTGGCTGGTGGTTGCTGGGGTTTGCACATTTGCGGTGTCTTATCGATTCTATTCTGCTTGGTTGGTGGCGAAAGTGCTGACGATCGATGATTGTCGCGCTCCAGCAGCAGTTACTCGTAGTGATGGTAAAGATTTCGTGCCGACGCCAAAGTGGGTCGTCTTCGGCCATCATTTCGCGGCGATTGCTGGGCCAGGGCCTTTAGTTGGGCCTGTGTTAGCAGCCCAGTTTGGCTACCTGCCAGGAACTTTGTGGATTCTCATCGGTGCGACGCTGGGCGGTGGCGTGCATGACGCAGTCATACTTTTTGCCTCGATGCGACGCGATGGGAAATCACTCGGGCAAATGCTGAAGGAAGAGCTCAATCCCGTCATCGGTTTGATCGCCATGGTTAGTTTGTTAGCGATCATGACCATTTTGTTAGCGGTGCTCGGACTGGTAGTGGTAAATGCTCTCGCGGAAAGTCCGTGGGGCTTATTCACGATCGCTGCCACGATTCCGTTAGCATTCATCATGGGTATCATGATCAAGAGCGGAAAAGTCAGCGTGACAGCCGCTTCGGTTTTCGGTGTGCTCGGATTATGTGCAGCAGTCGTCGGCGGGAAATATTTGCCACCGAATTGGATCGAAGCACTCACGCTCAGTAAAATCCAGCTCGCGTGGGCGATCATGATTTACGGTTTTTCCGCCAGCGTCTTGCCCGTTTGGATGCTGTTAGCACCGCGTGATTATCTTAGCACGTTCATGAAACTGGGCACTGTTGCGGTGCTGGGATTATTCATCGTGATTTTAATGCCAGAGCTAAAAATGCCTGCAATCACGCCATTTGTAGCCGGCGGCGGTTTCGTCGTGCCGGGACCCGTTTTCCCGTTTGTTTGCATCACGATTGCTTGTGGCGCGGTGAGCGGATTTCACTCGCTAATCTCTTCTGGCACGACGCCGAAACTGTTAGCCAGAGAGAAAGACATCCGTCTAATCGGTTATGGCTCCATGGTCGTGGAAATGTTAGTCGCCCTGATGGCGATCATCGCTGCCTGCGCGCTGCAACCGGGCCAATACTTTGCGATTAACTCCCCCGTCGATCCAAACAACGCTGCTGCTGTGTCCGCACAAATTGCAAAATCAATTCCTATGGTCCAGAATACGCGGTGACGTTGGGAGAAATGCAACAGCTCGCAAAGGACCTAGGAGAGCCGAATATGATCGGGAAAGCGGGTGGTGCTCCGACCTTCGCAGTCGGGATGGCCCAGATGTTTGCCAAAGTCATTCCCGGGAAAACAGCCCTCTCCCTGTGGTATCACTTCGCCATCATGTTTGAGGCATTATTTATCCTAACAACTCTCGATGCTGGTACACGTGTTGGACGTTTCATCCTCCAAGATTTGTTAGGAAACATTTCCCCTAAACTTGGTGATACTCGCCGATGGTTTCCTAACATTTTTGCAACCGCCTTACTTGTTTCTGCGTGGGGATTTTTTCTCTATCAAGGAGCGCTAGATCCCGCTGGCATCGCAAAAAGCCTCTGGCCGATCTTCGGAATTTCGAACCAGCTCCTAGCGGTCATCGCCTTTTGCCTAGGCACTGTGATCCTCATCAAAATGGGCAAAGCGCGCTACTGCTGGACCACGGTGATTCCGATGATTTTCCTAACAGTTGTCACCTTCACCGCAGGTTGGATGAAAATTTTCTCCCCTGCTGCCGCAGGTTTTTTACCTGCCATTCACCATCTCGAAACTCAGATTGCTGCTGGTCTTAAAGGCCAAGCTCTGAAAGCCGCGCAAACTTCGCTCTTCAATGCAAAGCTGGATGCAGTCGTGACGATTGTCTTTCTCTTTTTCGTAGCCCTGATCGTTCTCGGCACCGCACGCGAATGCTGGCTACTACTCACGAAACGAAAAGCCATCGTGCTGAAAGAGAGTGAGTATGTGGCCTTAGATCAAATCTAGCAGAGCGTGAGATTTAAAATCTAGGCCCTCTCCTTCATGCTTATTGAGCGGCTTCATCCGCCGTTCCTCCCGCGTCATCTTCAGGAGTCAGATTACTATCAGAATCTTCACCATCCGGGATGACAATCGAGATGTCCTGGAGCTTCTCGTCGTCTTTGAGCGTTAGAAGTTTCACTCCTTGGGCATTTCTTCCGGTTTCGCGAACGTCCGAAGCACGAATCCGGATACTCTGGCCGCTGGAGGTCATCAGCATGATTTCGTCTTCCTCAGTGACAGTGACTGCGCCGACGACAGGCCCGGTCTTGTCAGTCACCTTCATCGTGATGATGCCTTTACCGCCACGTGATTGCCTGCGGTAGTCTTCAAAGGTCGTGCGCTTCCCAATGCCATTTTCAGATGTGACTAACAGAGTCGACCCTTGAGTAACGAGGGCTAGACCAATGACGAAGTCAGTTTCACTAGGACGGATACCCATCATTCCAGCCGTACCACGACCTAGCGGACGGGTGTCTTCTTCATGGAAACGGAGGCTCAATCCTTCGTGAGTCACGAGGATGATCTCATCACTACCTGATGTGATGCGGACTCCGATGAGTTCATTTCCTTCATCAAGATTGATGGCATTGATTCCATCTTTTCGGTAATTACGGAAATCGTTGAGAGCAGTTTTTTTGACTTTACCACTCCGAGTTGCGAAAAACACGTAACCAGCTTCCTCACGGAAAGTAATGTCGTTACCATTTTCATCCACGGTGCGCTCTAGGCGGAGCAAGGCGGCAATTTTCTCCTCCGGCTTGAGATTGAGAACGTTCTGGATACTGCGGCCCATCGCGGTACGCGAGCCTTCTGGGAGTTCATAAACTCTCTCGACATACATCCGTCCGGTATTCGTAAAAAATAACAGATAATCGTGCGCTTGGACGCTAAAAAGATGCTCGATGAAATCATCCGCCTCATCTTTTTTCGTGGCACGAGTTTCCATGCCTTTGAGGCCTTTCCCGCCACGGTTCTGGACACGATATTCGCTGGAAAGTGTACGCTTAATGTAGCCGCGATGCGAAAGAGTGACGATCATCGCATCGTTAGCGATGAGATCCTCCATGGCGACTTCACCGACTTCTGCGACAATGTTGCAGAGACGCGGCGTGGCGTATTTGTCTTTGATGAGGCGAAGCTCGTCCTTGATGATGATGAGCACGCGCTCTTCACGAGCAAGAATATCCATGAGGTCTTTGATGTCGACCAGGACGGCATCGTATTCGCCTTTGACCTTGTCCTGCTCCATGCCGGTGAGCTGGTAAAGGCGAAGTTCGAGGATCGCGTTCACTTGGCGCTCGCTGAAAGTGTAGGTATCGCCAGAAATAGATGCTTGTGAGCGGATCATGATGCCGAGTGACTCAGCAGTGGCGACCGGGAAATGGTAGGCTGCGAGGCACTCCCGGGCTTCGTCGCGGTTTTTTGAATTTCGGATAATTTTGATGAAGTCATCAAGGTGACCCAGAGCTAGTAAGAACGCTTCGAGCAATTCTGCGCGCTCTTCGGCTTTTCCTAACAAGTAGCGGGTGCGTCGAATGACGACTTCACGTCGATGCTCGATATAAGCATCGATGCCTTCCTTTAGCGAAAGCTGTTTCGGGCGATTTTTGTGAATCGCTAACATGTTCACAGAGAAGGAAGTCTCCATGGAAGTGAGCTTGAAAAGCTGAGCCATGACGACCTGCGGGCGGGCGTCACGCTTGAGCTCGATCTCGATGCAGGTGTCCTCGGCTGATAGATCCCGCATGCCAGAAATCCCAGTGAGGATCTTTTCATTCACTAACTCCGCGATGCGCTCTTGGAGGACGGCGCGGTTCACACCATAGGGAACGCCGCGAATGATGATGATGGAGCGGCCATTTGCGTTTTCCTCGATCTCCATTTTCCCGCGCATCCGCATGGAACCGCGACCAGTGCGGAAGTATTCTTCAATCCCACGAATACCGCGAATCTCGCAAGGAACCGGGAAATCTGGCCCTTTGATGTATTGCATCAACTCAGGCAGGGAGATTTCTGGATTGTCAATCTGAGCGCAGATCCCATCGACGATTTCTCCAAGATTATGAGAAGCGAGATTGGTTGCCATACCAACAGCAATTCCGGTACTACCATTCACTAAAAAGTTAGGAAAAGCAGATGGCATCACAGATGGCTCCAGCTGCGAACCATCATAGTTCGGAACGAAGTCCACCGTATCCTTATCAAGATCTTCCATCATCGCCATCCCTAACGCATGGAGACGTGCCTCGGTATAACGCATGGATGCTGGGGCATCGCCTTCCACTGAGCCGAAGTTTCCTTGACCATCGATGAGCATATCACGCATCGACCAGGGCTGACCCATAGTGACGAGCGTACCATAGATCGCAGCGTCACCGTGCGGATGGAAATTACCCATCGTCTCACCAACGATTTTGGCGCATTTCACGTGAGGCTTGCCTGGACTAACACCTAACTGCCGCATGGCATAGAGAATGCGGCGCTTGGGAAGGCTTGAGGCCGTCTCTGACATCGGGCAGAGCACGAGAAAATAATCACCGACATCGAAGTATTCCAAGAAGGACTTCGAGAGTTCTTCCGCGACGTTGATCGGTTTAATGTTAGCTTCGGACATAGTGAGAAAATGAGGTCAGGCGCGGGAAAGCGCGTTGGCGGAGACGAAAAGATTGCGGACGCGGAAAGCGGCGGGGGATTCTTGGAGGAGGATCGCTTTCATGTTAGGCGATTTGGCCGCGAACCAAGGGACGGGCATTTTGCGGCAACTGTGGTTGACCCATGAAGGAGCCGGCAGGTTGTGGACTTGGCTGAGGTAGGCGGCGGCGGATGCTGCGAAGGCATCTGCGTAACCGCCATCGCCCAGAGTGTGCGAGATCAGGACTGGCTCGTCTGCAAGAAGAGCGGGATCGGGATTTGCCTTGAAGCGATCAAGAAAGTTACGAATCGCATAGCTGAAATCGGTGGAGCTTCCGACGTGGGAGAGGCTTTCGCGGAGTGTTTCGTTGTGGCGGCTCATGGCGTGGGGTCCGAGTTGAGTTCTGATACGAGTTCTTCGATGTAGAACCGGACGCGGGGAGGGAGGAGGCTTTCCTTGTAATAGCACACCACGAGTTCACAGGCTTTGGCGGCATCCCTGATGCCTGTGAGTTTCAGGAGAGTGATGATATCGGCGCGATCTCCATCAGTGCTTGCGTCCGCAGCTCTACTGGCGAGGCATTTCATTGCTAACAAATATTCAGTAGTCGGACGCATGATGCGCAGATTGCTGAAGACCGGCATACCGTCGGCAGTGTACTCGGAGTCGTTTGAGACAAAACCTTTGACGCCGTCGTTGAGCCAATTCGGCTCGAAGTCAAATTCCTCTGCGACTTTTCTAGCGGATTCGATCACTTCAGTTTTTGGAACAAAGATGCCATCCACGTCGCGGGTGGATTCACGGGCGTCGAAGGCTAGAATCATAGCGGCACCGCCGAAGATGCAGATTTCTCCCATGACGCCCTTTTCATGGAGAAGGTCATTCAGGCGCGCCAAGGCGGCAAGAATTTGCTCTTTTGTGAGTTTGTCTCTGGAGGGCATTGCTTAATTTGAATGGGCTTGGCGGTCGGAAACCGTCGCCACGGTTAGACGTCGAGGTTGCGCACGTTGAGGGCGTTGTCTTCGATGAAGCGTTTGCGTGGCTCGACGATGTCGCCCATGAGGACGTCGAACATTTTGTCGGCTTCGACTGCGTTGTCTTCGTCTAAGCGGACGCGGAGGAATTGGCGAACTTCCGGGTCCATGGTGGTCTCAAAAAGTTGCTTGGCATTCATTTCTCCAAGACCCTTGAAGCGCTTGATTTGGACACCACGACTGGCGATTTCCAAGACTTTACCGAGGATTTCTGGAACTGCGAAAACGGGAGTAATTTTTTGTTTCTCTCCATCTCCTTCGATGAGCTCGAAGAGCGGTTGATCGTCGTTAAAGAAGACTTTCGTATCGATCCCACATTCTTCCAAACGCGAGAAAATTCGAGCAATGGCATGGGACTCGTGAAGTTCGTAGAGGTTCGCACGGCGGGATGGGCCGGTGTGGGCTGCGATTTCCTCTTCGGTTAGGATTTCATCGAAAAGGCGAAGGTCTCGGTTTTGAGCTGCGAAGGCACGAAGATCTGCTTCTTTAGAAAAATAGGTAAGCGCCTCGTCATTGCCCGTACGGATACGAATCATGAACTCGGGGAGATGTCCGTTCTGGCGAGCTGATAGATAGTCTTTGAAGTGCCCGCCATTGCCTTCGATGGTGCTAGAGAAACGAGATAGTGAAGAGAGATTTTCAAGGATGATCTTGAGCTCGTCCGCAGTGAAACTACGAGACTGATTATAGGTGCGTAGCTCGACTTCGCCAGCGCCGAGATCGATGAGTATCTTGTTGAGCTGATCATTATCTTGAACATACTCTTGGCGCTTTTTACGACTGACTAGATAGAGAGGCGGCTGGGCAATGTAGAGGAAGCCTTTTTTTACCAAGGCTGGCATGTGACGGCAGAAAAATGTTAGGAGGAGCGTGCGGATATGCGAACCGTCCACGTCGGCATCGGTCATGATGACGATTTTATGATAACGGACTTTATCGATGTTGAACGCACCTTCTTGTTCTCCATCGCCGATGCCCGCGCCGATGGCGGTGATCATGGATTGGATTTCCTTGTTCTGAAGAGCGCGGTGGAGGCGAGATTTCTCGACGTTGATCAGTTTTCCACGAAGAGGAAGAATGGCCTGGGTGCGGCGATCTCGGCCTTGTTTGGCGGAACCACCGGCGGAGTCACCTTCGACAATGTAGAGCTCGGATTTTGCAGGATCTCGCTCGGAGCAGTCGGCGAGTTTTCCAGGAAGGCCTCCACCTGATAGGGCGGATTTCCGGACAGTTTCACGGGCTTTTCTCGCAGCTTCGCGAGCACGAGCGGCGTTGACAGATTTTTCGATGACACGCTTGGCTAGGCCAGGGTTCTCGTCGAAGAACTGCATGAGGCCCTCATAGACGATCGAGGAAATGACGCCTTCGATCTCGCTGTTTACAAGCTTGTCCTTGGTTTGTGAACTGAACCGCGGATTCGGCATTTTTACCGAAATGATAGCGATAAGACCTTCGCGGACATCATCTCCCGTTAGGGCCGGATCTTTGTCTTTAAGGATTTTATTCGCCTTAGCATATTGATTGATTCCACGGGTGAGAGCGGTGCGGAATCCGGTCAGGTGAGTCCCACCGTCGCCATTAGGAATCGAGTTGGCGAAGCAGAGGATCTGATCGTTGTAGGAGTCGTTGTATTGGAAAACCACGTCGGCGAAAACATCGTCCGTTGTTTTTTTCCCGTCGTAGTCGAGTTCGATGGCGCGCTTGCCGTGAAGACTGACAGGAGAATCATGGATTAGAGTTTTATTTTCACCGAGTTGCGCGACGAATTCCTCGATACCCTTGGCGTAGAAAAAAGTGGTTTTTTGGCGGACTCGGGGCGCTCGTCTTCGAGATCGATCGTGAGTCCAGGATTGAGAAATGCGAGTTCACGAAGGCGTGTGGAAAGCCGATCAAATTTGAACTCGATGGTATCTACAAAGATCGTCGCGTCTGGGAAAAAGGTGATCGTAGTTCCCGTTTTGCTAGGATCGACATCGCCGATGACGTGCAATGGCTGAGTCGTTTTCCCTCGTTCAAAACCGATGAGATGGACTTTGCCATTTCTCATGATTTCTGCTTTAAACCAATCTGATAGAGCATTCACGCATTTCGCGCCCACTCCGTGAAGACCGCCAGAGTATTTGTAAGCACCTTGGCCGAATTTACCGCCAGCATGTAGATTCGTAAGGACGAGCTCCACAGCCGGCATGCCAAACTTTTGGTGCATATCGACAGGGATGCCGCGGCCATTGTCAGCAATGGAAACTGAGCCATCCACATGAATAGCAACTTTGATGCGGCTGCAATATCCTGCTAGGTGCTCGTCGATTGAGTTATCTAACACCTCAAATACACAGTGATGAAGACCGCGCTCATCGGGGTCACCAATATACATGCCGGGTCGCTTGCGGACAGCATCTAGTCCCTCGAGCTTATCGATTTGCGCGGCATCGTAGGTTTGCCCTTCGGCAACTTGGGTTTGTGCTTTTTGTGGCTCGTTCGAAGTCTCTGACATAGTGCGACAAGAGGGTCAGAAATCTAGCCAACAGAGACAAGGAACTTCGTTCAAAAAAGACGGATTTTTAAAACCCTCATGCAGGATCACTCATCTGCCAGCGCGAGACACTGGCACTGCCATTTTAAAAGCAATCCGATGGAGCCGCACCTTCAGCAATCGACTCCAAAACCGCCCGTGAGGCGATCAATGAACCATCGATGTCTAAATCCGTCGCAACTTTTTCACGTTTCGCCAGCAATGCATCCACTTTGCGGTCAAAATCTCGGTCCCGCTTGCGCCGTTTGATCAAGTTGCGCTCAGGCCATTCCGACTTAGGCGTCTCAGCTACCGCCGCGATTGCAGCTCCAAAGCGCTTTAAACGATCTGGGCGGAAATGATTCGGCGGGACGAGTGTTTTTTTCTGGGCCAAATCCATACTCCATTCCAGCAACTGCCGATTTGGCGCCACCATGAATGTTGGGCGATCCCAGAGCGCCGCCTCTGCGTCACGCCAATTCCATAAGCCTTTCAGATAGGCTAGCTCCAGTGATTCGAGTTTCCCAGAACCCTGGATTCGCCAATTCTCCTCCCTGGAATCATCCCGATCTAAGACTTTCTGGCGGGCCGCGGAGCAACTTTCTTCAAACCACTCATAGCGACCCTTTTCCTTTAATTCGGAAACAATGATATCACCCATTTTCAACAGGTAATGCACATCGTTCAGTGCGTAATCGATCATCTTCTCCGAAAGCGGCCGCTTACCCCAATCAGCTTTTTGGGACGTTTTTAAAAGCTCGATACCGAAGTAATGGAGCACTAAATCACCCAAACCAAAGCGCCTCACACCCAGCAATCTAGCACCAATCTGTGTATCATAGACGATGGGAGGAATCGTTCCAAACTGACGCTTCAACATCGTCATATCATAATCCGCGCCATGCATCCATACAGTGGCCTCAGAAAGATAATCTCCCAGCGACGACAAATCCTCAATCGCTAAAGGATCGATCAAAACGCACCTCTCCCGGTCTGCAAACTGGATGAGACAAAGGGACTCCCGGTATCGATGTAGACTATCAGCCTCTGTATCAATCGCGCAGACTGGGACTGCTGCGCCACCGCGACTTGCCAAAAGATGACTGGCAAGCCGCTCCGAAGAATCAATCATGTATCAAGCAACTAAATTATTCAGACCGATGCCCGGTAAATACAGATTATCGTCTTGAAACTTTAAACCGGAAACGGTCATTTTGTGTACCAGGTGGTTGAGCTGGGATAAAAGAAATAGGATCTTCGAATAATGAATTCACTTCTACAGTTTCCACAGGTGTCGTGTTTTCGGTAGTCAAGACAGTTCGGACTTGCCAAGTCGGACCACTTGCATTGAAGTAATCACCGTCAGGCAGATCAGTCCAAACAAGACCCCCGTCAGTGCTGAGCTGAAGTTGGTACGTCACCTCGGGGATGGTGCCCAATTTCTTTCTGAAACTGAAACCAAATTTAGAAACTATCCGAATAAATCTAGTGAACTCTGTTGTAATGACCGTGGTGGAGGTTGTAGAAAAAACAGGTTTAGGTTCCTCCGGAAGCGCTTCCGGATTTGATCCGTCGCTACCTAAGATCCACTCTGTCAAATTATTGGCTCCATCATTATCAAAGTCTTCCAGTAGCCGTGAATTTCTTTTTCTGTTGCCAAAGAAAATATCTTTGTAATCACCGTATCTGTCCACCACTACAACAGGAATTTGGAATTTACGAGTTGAACGATCGAATATTGGTTGATTTCTATTCGTTTTTAATTCTCGAAGAAGTTCAACTTGAAAAACCCCTTGGGCCCCAGAATCAATAGGCGCAGAAATTCGGTATGAGCTCGTCAGCGGGTTTGATAAAGAAATGCGTGACGGAGGAACTTCTTCATTCAGGAGTATCGATTCAGATATATTGCTAGGATCGTCCAGATTGAAGAAAGGAAAAATGGCATCATTGGTATCCTCGAGTTTGGAGGCTGGATTTTTCTATTTTCAAGCGCTACAATTGAAACAGTCAATCGATCCGCCCCTAAAATAACGCTAGACCTATCGAGGCCTGTCCATCTCATAGTTGTGGGTTTAAGGGGACTTAATTCCATGAAACCTCTTTTTGTCCATTTAGTCCTTAGGGATGATGAATTTCAAACCTTGCTCGCTTCCATTCAAACGGGTCGAACCTTCCAAGATGGGAAAAATGGATGGAAACACGCTTGCCGTTTGCCCCTCCCTATTCGCCAAAGGTAACACATATTGGTAAGTACCTGTCTTAATTTCATCTTGGTACCTTGATCTGGAGTTACTTGAGTAAGGCCTTGATGAATTGTATTTAACAAGTGGAAATTCAGTTGGTCCTGTTAGGGAGCGTAGGTCATAATTGATCACTGAACTATCCTCACGAAAATTCTTCAATGGTCTGGGAAGTTTTGATGCGGGAGCTGCAACCAGACTTGCCTCATCAACACGGCCCAAGCCAAGGACTGTCGCCGGCTGGATGGCCGAAATCTGCAAGTAGCGGCGATTCGTTCCTAGTGTGGAGGACTGAACGAATCCGGAACTACCAGGAGCACATATGCTGTTCGATTGATCGTCTTGTGGTCTAAAAACGTCTGAGCGGCATACTCTGACGTCTATAAACCCACCGTCTTCGGCAATGAAATCGTAGGTGCCACCGCCAAATTTAGGCTCTCCTGTTCGGAATTGCCTGTAAGACATGTGGGTGCTAGTCGAGACATCGAATTCTTGCGCACTAGATGGCATCACAGACAAAGCAGCAATCGCCGCAGCGCAAGTGATTAATGGGTTTGTTATTTGATTCATGTTGTTAAAAGGAACAAAAGCAGGGAGAAGACTTCTGGCAAGTGGATTTTTATAAATTTATACCTAACAAGAAGAAAAACTAAATTTACAAAGTAACCTCTGAGTATTGACAGTATTTATAAGTCGGCCTGCGTATTCCGTGTCAGAAATTGGCGAATCTCGAGTAAGCCCATCTCGCAAACGAAAGAGTCTGATCGATTTAGCTTTCCATTCGCCGCTTGCCGTCTGCATTTCGCCCAATCAGGGTTGGGCCATGGAGAGTCATGAGTGGTTTGAAAATACTGAGGATGGAAAGGTGTTTTTCCGGGCTAATTATCTGGGCGGACGCTGGACGATCATGACGACGACCCAAAAACGTGACCCGACATGGACCGATCTCAAGCCACCACCGGAAGCAGTCCTGCGGGAGCTGCGTGATCTCGTTTGGAAAAAATATCAGCGGAAACGCTGTCCATGGGAGCGTGTCGCAGATTTAGATAAGCTATTGGGCGATGAGCCATTGCCGAAGCCACATTAGTTAAAGCAATTCCTCCCAAGGAAACTTTTTACCTTCTCGCTTACGTTTTTCCGAGTCATGTGAGAGTTTTTTCCTAGCCAGCGCTAGTTTCCAAATGAATATCAAATACGGAAGTGATGAATGAATTTGAAGCCAAAGTAAAGGAAGCACTGGCGAATCCTCAGAATCAGGGCGAGCTGGCTAATGCCGATGCTGTCGGCACCGTGGGCTCTCCAGAGTGCGGCGATATGTTGCGAATGTGGCTGAAATTTACCGAGAAAGACGGCCAGCGTGTGATTGATCGTGCTTCGTTTCAAGCATTTGGCTGCCAGACGGCGATAGCGGTGGCATCCATGGCCACTGAGCTGCTGCGTGGAAAAACGGCAGACGAGGCCAGACACCTGACTGCGCAAGAGCTCACAGGAGGACTCGGCCCATTGCCACCGATGAAGATTCATTGCGGTCAACTGGTGGAAGGCGCTTTGCGAAATGCTTTGGAAAATGACATCTCTGCGAGCTGCTCCCCCGGCGCAATCCCCAGAAATCGATTCTCTGTCTCCTACCCTGGCCGCGGCACTGCATCGCCCTGCCGCTGGTAAAATCCGTATCGTGCCAATGGAGTGAGCGATGACAAAAAGCAGCCAATCGCGACGTTATTTAAAGGAACAGCTCCATCGATTTTGTGTTAGAACTTAGAGAAGTCAGTTTTGTCGTCCAGAAAGATGGTGGGGAGATTCCGCTCGTAGATCGAGTCTCGATCCGTGTGCCAAAAGGTCACTTTATGGCAATTGTCGGCCCATCTGGCTGCGGCAAGACGACATTGCTGAAAACCATCGCTGGGCTCAATCCTGAATCAGGAGGAGCTTTGTTTTGGGATGCGCGAAATCTTTCCAAACACGAAGATTTCTCTCCAGCAGAAATCGGCTACGTCCCGCAATTTTCCGTAGCCTACGATCCCCTAACCGTCGATGAATCCATCGAGACTGCCACACGGTTACGCGTTCGCTGTCGCAGCAATGAAGAGCTGGATCAACGGATTGATCGCGTGATGGAAGAGACCAGCCTCACCGCAATCGGGGATCGTCATGTGAAAGTTCTATCCGGTGGACAAAAACGCCGCCTAGGGCTGGCGATGGAGCTCGTTTCCGACCCAAAAATTTTACTCTGCGATGAAGTCACCTCTGGCCTTGATCCGCGGTCTGAGCGAGAAATCGTCCATTTGCTGCACGATCTTTCGCGTAAAGACGGCCGCATCGTCCTATCCGTGACTCATTCGCTAGGGCATCTGGAATTGTATGATTCCATCCTCGTCCTTCACGAAGGCCGCGTAGCGTATCATGGCCCGCCATCGGGATTGACCCACTACTTTTCTGTCACGGACACGGAGGAAATTTATCCGCTACTCACCACCCAAACTTCAGAGCGCTGGCATGAATCATGGCAAAAACACCGTGAAGCCTATCAGAAAATGTTGGAGAAACCGGGTCCATTGCTGAGTCACACGCCAGAGGAGGAGCTATCGCGCTTACCCGGTTTTTCAGTCAATTTACGACGTTGCTGTCACGCCGTTGGCGGATCTTTTTCCGGGACCGCGGACAAGTATTTTGCAGTTAGCAATCATCATTATTTTCCGATTCTGGTGACCATT
>JAAURL010000216.1 GCA_012032235.1 Akkermansiaceae bacterium
TAGAGCAGTGCGACTTTCATTCCGGTGTGCTTGCCGTATTTTCAAATTGCTCTGCGACTTGGTGCGCGAGCTCCCGAGTCGGCTCCAAGACGAGGATCTGGGGTTTGCCCATTTTCTCGATTTTGGAAATGCTGGGGAGCGCAAACGCTGCGGTCTTCCCAGTGCCAGTTTGCGAAGCGCCGATGAGGTCGCTCCCGCCCAAAATCATAGGAATGGCCTGCGCCTGGATCGGCGTAGGCTCGGTGTATCCAGTTTCTTGAATGGCTTCCAGAACGGCTGCGGAGAGCCCAAGTGTGTCAAATCCCATGAGGCGGCCTAGGTAGGGCGAGAGGCGGCGCGGGTCAAGGTGCGATTCAGTTTCCTCCCGATTCATCGTTGGACACTCGCAATGATGTCGACTATGAATCGTATTTATATACTAATGAAAATCCGCTCCTTCCTTACGCTGTTTTGTCTCATGATCTCTGCAAGCGGAGCCGAGTATTATGTTAGCACTACCGGCTCGAATACAAATCCAGGAACTCTAGCATTGCCTTGGCGGACGATTCAAAAAGGCGCGGATACAGTTGTGGCGGGAGATGTGGTAAATATACGGGCGGGAACTTATGCCGAAAGAGTGAGCATCACTGGTAAGGATGGAACTCTCGCGCTACCCATCGTTTTCCAAGCCTTTGCGGGCGACAGCGGCGCGGTCATCATCGATCAGACCGGGATCACTCCGCCCAATGGGGTCACTGCGCTTTTTTCAATCCAAAATAGCGACCACATCATCCTGAGAAAACTGGAGCTTGCGAATTACAAGACAGTCGGGACCGACGCACAACAGCGCTCGCAAATCCCCGTCGGTCTTTACATCGCGGGAGATGGAAATGGAATCCAGATACTCAGCTGCAAGGTGCATGACATTTGGCAGAGCAGTGCCACGCTGAATAACTTTGGAGCCAATGGTTTTGGTATCGCCGTCTATAGTTCAGCCGCGAACGCGATTGATAATCTGGTGATCGATGATTGTGAAATCTACGCTCTGCGGACAGGTGCTAGCGAATCCGTAGTGCTCAATGGCAATGTCACGAACTTCCGTGTGACGAACAATCGGGTGCACGATTGCAACAATATCGGCATCGACTTCATCGGCTTTGAAGGGACCAATTCGAATCTGGCGCTCGATCAGGCGCGCAATGGAATTTGTTCTGGAAATCGAGTTTGGAAAATCGACTCAAAGTTTAATCCCGCCTACGGTGGAAATTTCACAACCGGCGGAGGAAATGAAACGCGTGCGGCGCCCGGACTCTATGTGGATGGCGGCAAGGATATCGTGATGGAGCGGAATCATGTCTACGATTGTAACTTTGCCGTTTCGATCGGGAGTGAAAATACAGGCAGAACCGTCACGGGTGTTATCGTTAGAAATAACTTATTTCATCACTGCCACGTCGGCGGGATCGTAATGGGTGGTTCTGATGTCACGAACGGCGGAGCGGCGGACTGCACGGTGAGTCACAATACGATTTACGATAACGACACCACTGGCTCCGGCGGTGGCCAAGTGATGATTCAGAATTACGTCTCAAATGTTACCATCAGACGAAACATCATCGCCTCCACGGCTAGTTTCGCGCAACTGGTGCTAAAGAACAATACCACCGGGAGCTTCCCCGCTGGAGCGATTGACTGGAACCTCTATCGTGTAAATCCCGGAGCATTCGTTGAATTTATCTGGGAAGGAACTGCCTACAGCAATTTCAACAGCTGGAAGGGAGCAGCCTCACTCGCGAAAGACGTGAATTCGCAGTTGATCACCGCTTCTCTCGGGTTGGTAAATCAATCTCCCGCCAGCACATCTCCCGCCACGGATTTTTCACTCACTGAAAATTCTCCCGCCCGAAACAGTGGCGATAGTGCGGCGCTGCCTTTCACGCCTGCCAACGGAGAGAAAGACTACTTTGGCCAAAGTCGCGTCGCCAGCAGTCGCGTGGATATCGGTGCGGATGAGTATCATAATGGTTTCCAATCTTGGCGCGATCTGTATTTCTCCCTGCCAGATGGCGGTGGCGATGCCGATGCTTATGCTGACCCTGACCGCGATGGTATCGGCAATCTCATCGAATACTCGCAAGGCACGATCCCGACCCAGCCCGATGCTCAGCTCCAACCCAGAATCGCTCAAATCGAAGGAGTGCTCTACTATACGTTTCGTAAAGCCGCGCCTGAGCTCATCTACACTCCCTTGCAAAGCTCCGACCTAGTGACCTGGGCTCCCACGACACAGACGCAACAAAATCTCGGAGCCGGAAGTTTTGGTGTCCCTTTGCCATCTGCTCCGCCATCACAGTTCATGCGGCTTCAAATCTCATTGCCGTAATATGACTCTCCCGGCTAGATCGGACGACGGCGTCTCATCAGCAGCAAGCCACCCAGACCGCTGAGCAATACCGCACTTGGCTCGGGCACAGACTGGATGTTGAGGTTGTCGATGAGGAGCGTTTGGGTCAGGGCTCCCGTGCGGGATGCAAAGGCGAAGACATTGCTATCCGCAGCGGTGATGCCAGGTGTGAGGATGTTAGAAACGTCGATGTTGGTATTGAAACCTGTCGTCCTAAAGCTGGCTCCGTGGATGGGATCCCAGCTGATGAAGACCTCGGCGTTGATGTTTTGTTCCGCACCTGCAAGCTGGCCGGGCATGTTGGCAAAAGTATAAGTATTCAGTCCATCGGCGCCACCGATTGCCAGCCCCCATTCATTGTCTCCATTGTCCAAGGGATCGAAGCTAAAATAGAGGTGATCGACTTCCACGCCCCAGCCTTCTTCAGAGCCACCGACGGAAATTTCATCAGGGTCGTTTACAGGAATGAGTAGTGGGATGCCACTTCCCCATGAAAAGGAAAATCCATCGGCAGGAGCATCTGGACTGCTGAGGCTAACTGTAAAACTAGCGGTCCAACCTGCGGCTGAGCCAGAAAGTCCAGGGATTCTGAAGTTTCCTATTTCACCACTTTGCTCGTAGAAGGAAAGTCGCAGGGCATTGTTCTGAATCGAAGCGCTGCCTGAATCACTGGCGATGACGGTTCCGTCTGAGAGATCAGTCGTATCATTGGCATAGCCATTGAAATTTTGCATGTAACTCGATGCTGCGTGCGTGGAGAATGGAAATGTGAGGGTGACTAAGATGCTGAGTGATAGGAGATTTTTCATCCGAGTAGTCAGTTGATTTTATCCTCAAGGATTTCTGCGGCGGCGCAGCATGAGCAATGAACCTAACGAAAGTAGCATGACTCCTGTGGGTTCAGGCACTGCTTGGAAGGCAAACGAAGCGCTCCCGTAGCGATTCGCTGGGCCTGTGTCGGGGCGGGCTGGATAAGCATTCGTGGTCGCGCTATTGCGGGCAAGGCCCGTGAAGCTGATGAGACCACCGCCGTCATCGGTGCTGGGTGCGCCGACTCCGCTTACTGTTGAATTATACAATTGATCGTTCGCATTAAACCCCCAAGCGACGATGCTATATCTACCTCCTGCAGACAGGGTAATCGGTGTGGAAAGAATCTGACTGCGATAGCTCCCAGCAGCGAGGGCGCCAGGCTGAGCGATTGAAAAATTATAGTTCGGAGTGATCGAGAGCTGAGTATCGCGATCGTAAATGACAACGGAAATGTTGCTGCCCGTGGACCAGCCGTCGGCATCGTCGTCAAAGGCCATCACCTCCGTGATTTGAATGGAACTAAGGACGTCGAAATCGAGGCCTAGAGCTCCCGTGAAATTCTGATTTCCTGCCGTTGGTCCTGTGTAAGCGTAGGCAATCGCCGCCGAGGACTGTGTGCTAAAAGCTGCTAGAGCCAAAAGAGGAGAAATGACGTTAGAAACGAATTTGATGATCAATGAGTTGGTCTTCATACAGGCATCTTTGTGCCCGCTCATTGTGAACGCTTGATGTATTCCCGAGGGACTTTTGTTAAAATTTTGTAAATTCTTTGGAAGAGAGGTGTTATAAAACTCATCTAACATTTTTTCAAAACGAGAGTCACGATGAGACCATGAGGAGAACGATTCTCGGCGGAAATTTTGCCACCGCAGGCAGTGAGGCAAGATTTTGCAATGGCGAGGCCGAGACCCGCGCCACCTTCTTCGCGGTGGCGCGGATGGTCTGGGCGGTAAAATGCATCGAACAGCTTGGGCAATACTTCTGGGGAAACTCCAGGGCCGTGATCGGCGATGGTGAGCGCGATTTCTTCGCCGTAGTGAATAGCCGTGACTTCGATGGAGCCTTGCCCACCTGCGTAGCGGCGAGCATTGCGGAGGATGTTGCTGATCGCGATGGAGAGCAAAGAGGCGTCTGCTTCGACGCAGGTTTCTCTGAAATATCGATGACGATTTCTTGCGCATCGAGATCAAATCGCTCACGAGTGATGATTTCCTGCAAAAGCGGCGCGAGTGGC
>JAAURL010000217.1 GCA_012032235.1 Akkermansiaceae bacterium
CGGCATCGCCGACTGCTTCACTTACCAACGGCGGAACCGCATTTCCGATCACCCGGAACTGGATGGGTACGCGCAACCGGGAACTGGAACCAGTCCGGAAAACTTTGCACGCGTGCGGCCTCACGGGGGAGTAAGGGTGCGGTTTTGTGTGGGATGGATAAACATCAAGCCATCTTTGGCCAAATGTGCGACAATGGTGGAACAGGGGCGGTTGCGGTGTTGTCGGGTGTAACGATCTTTGAAAGTGGTCTTATCGTAGGGGAAATCGAATTCGATGCCGCGCCGGATCGCTTCCCCGGAGTTTTCGCCTTCCTTGAGTTTGAGGAAATCGCCCAGATCCCGCTCACTGTGAGGCCGGGCGCGATGGGCGGTAAGAAGTTTCGCTTTTTCCACCTCCATGACCCGAAGCAGGTAGCGCGAGGAACGTGGGGTATATTTCGCGACTCTCCGATGGGTATCATATTCCCGTTCCTCATCACCTTCCCCGGCTTTCAGAGGCGGGAGATCGCCGATGGCCTCCCATAGTGTGGCATCCGGGATGGCCCTATCCGGCAGCTTGAGCTTCGGATGGAAATGAGCCGGGAAGATCCTCGCGGGTGCCGACGAAAAGCTGGCGGCGACGCTTCTGAGGGACACCGAGCTTCACGCATTCTTCCACCTGTGCATGCACTCGATAGCCGAGTTTGCGGGCTTCGGCTTGGACTTTGGTGAAGTATCGCCCGCCCGATGCCGAGCGGATACCAAGCACGTTTTCCATGATGAAAACCTTCGGCTGGAAGTGTTCCACGTAGCGCAGGAACTCCTTGTAAAGGTGTCGGCGTGGGTCCTCCTTGAGCCGTTCTCCGTGATTCGCGCCATCCACTTGGCGGGCGGTGCTGAATCCCTGACACGGGGGGCCGCCAACAATGAGATCCACTCGATTGGTTCCTATAAGTGCTGCGAGATCGGTGGGTGCAAAGGTGGTCAGATCCTTTTCAAGGACATGAGGAATATCTCTGAAGTTGGCCTTAAAGACTTCAACGGCCTCGTGGTTAAAGTCGATAGCGGCAAGGCCATTAAAACCTGCGCGCTTTAGCCCAAGGGAAAAACCACCGCAGCCGCAGAACAGATCAATAAAAATAGGTGGTTTTTCATACATGGGAAATGTTCAATATATCGATGAATTGAAGCCAATTCCTGCTAGGATGAAAGTCGAAAATCCCAAAAAACCAGAGTCAAAAATAATCAGGTTTTCTATCTCCACGATCTAAGCCCGCGGCGAGTTCTCCTAGGCTGCTCCTGCGGATCATTTATGACAGACATTGACAACCACTTTTGGACACCTACGACCGCGCTTTTGTGCCTCTTTGCGGCTAAATGCATTTTCCCTTTTAGGTTAAGCGATCAAGGAGCGAGGAAATCCCCGCTAAATTGGTAGCTCCCGGAACCGAGAGTTAGCTGATTTCCCTGGATTTTCCTGATTCCTGGTTTCCCGGCGGCGGGAGAATCTCCTTCGCGGACTTCTCCCTGCACCGGGAGCGTGACGTCTGCCGTGGTGTTGGGAGGAACGGTGAGATTCGCAGAAAATTTCCCGCTCTCGACTTTCCAGGAACAGGCGAGCTTACCATGGCGGGTCTCCATCGCCGCAGCGGCAGAGGTGATCGTGCCCGTGGGACGGGGAGCGATCTTGACGCGGTCAAAACCGGGAGCGGCACGGTCGATTCCCGCGAGTTCTCCCATCATCCATTCGCAAACCGCGCCAAAAGCGTAGTGGGAAAATGAATTCATGCTCGGCTCATGAACGCCGCTCCCTTTGATGTAGGAATTCCAGCGCTCCCAAATCGTGGTCGCTCCGTTGTCCACTTCGTAACCCCAGCTGGGATATTCCCGCTGTTGCATCAGGATCCCGGCGATGTCGTGGTGGCCGGTGGCTGACAAGGCAGGAAGGAGCGGGCGGGTGCCGAGAAATCCCGTGGTCATTTTGTTGCCATTTTCCTTTACCAGCCCAGCGAGGTGTCCCGCAGCTGCTTGGCGCTGATCTGCTGGGATGAGATCGAAAAAGAGCGCCATGGCATACGCCGTTTGATTGTGAATTCCCAGTTTCCCGTCCGGCATGAGATAGGCTTTTTGAAATGCGGCGGTCACCTTTTTCTCCAGCTCCTGGTATTTCTGGGCGTCCTTCTCATTGCCAATGGCGGCGGCCATTTCTGCCATCAGCTTCGCATCATACGCATGGTAGGCCAGATCGATGAATGGGATGGAAGTTTTCACTTCTCCCACGGAAAGCCAGTCGCCAAAGCCACAGTCGTCTATCGCTCCCTTTAGCTCTGGATCCCGGGCGGTGCGCCAGTCCATGAAATCATTCATTTTCCGCCAGTGTTCGCTAATGACGCCGGTGTCACCGTAAATCTGCCAGATCGTCCACGGGCAAATCACGCCTGCGTCCATCCAGCCTGCAGCGTGGTGTTCATTAGGCCGGGCGAGCGGGCGTGGAGCATAGGCGGCGTAGGCACCGTAGTCCCATGCATCGTCATTCAGATCCCGCAGCCACTTGGTGTAAAAGGAGGCGATGTCCGCATTGAAAGTCGCCGCACGGACGTAGATTTGTGCGTCTCCCGTCCAGCCCATGCGCTCGTCACGCTGTGGGCAGTCTGTGGGCATTTCGAAAAAGTTCGCCCGCTGTGTCCACACCATATTCTGGTAGAGGCGATTGAGCATCGGATCGGAAGACTCAAACGTGCCGTGATAGGGAACATCCGAGTGGATGACGATGCCAGTGACGGCATCCAGCCCCGGCTGACCGGGAAATCCGGTGAGCTCGATGTATTGGAAACCGTGATAGGTGAACTCAGGAGTCCATGTTTCTCCCGCTGGATCGCCTTTTAAAATATAAGTATCCACAGAGCGGGCGCAGCGGAGATTTTCCGTGCTCAGGCGTCCGTCGTTATGGAGGACTTCGGCGTAGCGGATTTTGACTTTATCTCCCGCTTTTCCTTTCACTTTTAGGCGGACGACGCCGGAAATGTTTTGGCCGAGGTCGAAAATGAACACGCCGGGCTGGTGCTCGCGGACGGTCTTTGGAGCCATTTCTTCGATCGGGCGCACTGGCACGCCGGGATGCGGCTCGACTTTGGAGGCGGTGCCTGTTTTGCAAACGGCGGATTCCCAACTGGAGTCGTCAAATCCGGGAGAGGACCAGCCAGGCATTTCCTTGCGCGCGTCGTAAGACTCGCCCATCAGGATGTCGGTTTCCGTGATCGGACCCAGCGAGGTTTTCCAAGAAGGATCCGTGATGATCGTTTTGCGACTACCATCCGCCATTTCTAATTCCAACTGCACGCGGACAGCGGGAGAAACGCCATAGTAATAGCGGCCATTGACCCCAGGAACGAGGGCTTCCTGTCCGGTGAACAAACCGTAAGCGACGTAGCCGGAATACCATCCGTCTGCCAAGGTCGCAGCAATCGCGTTTTTCCCCTCCCGGATTAGCTTTGTCACATCATACGTCTGCGAGTGAATCCGCCGTTGATAAGCGGACCAACCGGGAGCGAGTCTTTCATCGGAAACGCGCTTTCCGTTCACTTCCAGCGTGTAAACTCCCAGTGCTGTCGCATGGGCGGTGGCCCGGACGATGGCAGGGCTTTCGAACTCCTTGCGGAAATACTTCGCGGGAGTGAGCACCAATTTCCCGAGGATCGGGTCGCCGATGAAATTCTGAACGTTTTCGGTGGTGGTAAATGAATGATCTTCCTTGGAGCTGATCCACAAAGCGCTCCAGTCCGCCTGGCCTAACAATCCCACTCCAAAGCTGGTGGGCTGGCTCCATTCCGACGCCACACCTGCACCATCCCAGACTCGGACGCGCCAGATCGCCCGGTCACGGGAGACCAGCGGATCTCCCGCATACTTGATCTGATCTGTGGCGGCAGAAGCGATTTTTCCCGATGACCAGAGCGGTGTTTTCTCAAAACCATCGGCCTCCCGGGCAACTTGGATTTCATAAGCAGACTGTTGAATGTCACGCGCCGCCGAGGTGGACGGGCTCAACTTCCACGAAAAGCGCGGCGCAGTTGTGCCAATCGCCAATGGACTTGCGTGGTATTCGCAGCGCAGCTCGCTGGGAACGGAATCCGCAGCAAACGCGGAGGAAATCATGGCAGCAAAAAGTAAGGTTTTTTTCATCTAAATTTAAATTAAGGGCATCAAAAGAATCGAGCACGCTTCCCGCAGGCTTGGCCAGCGGAAAAATTCGAGATTGACCGCAGGACAGGGCGTTTGGCTTGAAACGTGCAATTCCTTTTCGTGGCTTGGTTTGAATTAGCGCTAGACAAAAGAGCCTGAAAATGCTGGTTTCGCCTTGTGCATTCCAAACGCCCATCTGCTGCCAGCGCGAAGTCTTCGGCCCGCGAACCACTT
>JAAURL010000218.1 GCA_012032235.1 Akkermansiaceae bacterium
AAAAAAGCTGCAATCAGCACCACGATCGACGTCTTGTCTCTCGGTCGCCCTTCGTCGTGGCGACAGGCGCAAGCTACCCTGCCCCAGCCGCACTCGTCAACGCATTTTGTGAAAGTTTTTTGACGAATCTCGCCACACACAACCTAAATAGCTGATTACCAAATGAATCCACCTGAAAAAAATTTGAAATCGAAAGAGATTTAAGAAGGAATTTACTCAAATCATACTGATGTCATTTCTTCAGCGCAGCACGAATCGTGATTCCTAATCCGCCGACAACAAATAGCGCGGGAAACCAAATGGAATAGCCTGGCGCTAACGAATCCGTCTTTAGCACCGCAAAATCCGGATTTTCGGGACTTACACGACAAGTGGTTTGCTTACCCAGCGGATAGGCAGCAGCACGTTCTTCGGCAAGTTTCCGCTTCGATGACCATGGATTGCCACGCAATGTTAGGCGATCACCTGTTCGCGGCTGCCCCTGCCATTCGTAGCCAAAGCTCAAGTTCGCCTGAAATTCACGCGGTGAGTTTTCGTCGTGCTGCCTCTCTCGAATCTCAGATGAAATGATCACGCATGGAGTTTCTGGCCAATTTCGCATTTCCCGTGCCCTCAAAAAACTGCGCCCCATCAGAAAAACGAAAAGTCCACCGATTAGAGCAACTGCTAGACCAAGAAAAATCAAATACCACCGCCCGGCATGGCTAGAGGTGCTTGTTTTAGGAGCTAAGCGGGATTCGGTCATCACGCCGCCAAACATGTCGATATTCCACGATAAGGCGATTTGAATATGAAAGAAACTTTTTGATGTCGAAAACTCATTTGTAGCGTTTATTTGCATCCATGCGCCGCGATCACCTAAACTTAATTGTCGGCTTCGTGCTGGCGGCGATTTTTGGCTATTGGTTAGCAGGAACTGCTGCACCGAAAAAAGCTGTGCGACAAAATCTATCCGCAGGTAACGAAAAGCCCGAATGGAAGACGATTAAAGACGAACCAGCAGTCAAATTCCGTGGCGAAGAGCGCGAGGATCGACCGAAATCCAGACGTGATGATGACGCGATCAAAGAGGGAGCTTTGGAAGGTCAGCGGAGTTTGGTATTTGCAGATCGTGAAGCGATGGAAGCTTTTTTGAAGAAATCCGCCAACAAGGTGAAATTGTTAGGTCGCATTGATGCTCTTCACGCCTTGCGTGTGGGCTTTTCAAATCTCGATGATTTTGAATCTCTCTTATCAGGAAAAGAAGAGCTCTCTCTCATTTTTCCGGTCGCTATTCCAGATCCGGGAGATGGCACGGCGCAACCCGGAGCAGTAGCATTAGGCGATGGTTTGTTAGATTGGTTAGGAATTACGGAAGATCATACAGCATGGGGAAAAGGCGTGAAGATCGCGATTTTAGACACAGGGGTGGCGGCGCACGCAGCGTTTGGCACGAGCATTTCTGGAGTCAACTTGGTGAGCCCACCATCTGACATCGCTCAACAAAATGGTCACGGCACGGCAGTGGCTTCGATGATTATTGGTCGTGGAAACCAAACTCCAGGTGTAGCTCCAAGTGCTGAAATTTTCTCCTATCGCATCGCAGATGATGCTGGAAGATCTGATAGTTTTTTACTCGCAGAAGGCATCATCGCGGCGATCGATGGCGGTGCACAATTAATCAACATTTCCCTGGGTAGCCAAGGGGATAGTGCACTGGTTAGGAATGCCATCGCTTACGCACGGAAAGCGGGAGCGGTCATCGTCGCTGCGACTGGGAATAATGGATTGAACCGAATTTCCTACCCGGCGGCCAATGAGGGAGTGATCGCGGTGGGGGCGGTAGATGCAGAAGGAAATCACTTAGACTTTTCAAATACAGGTCAACAAATCTCTGTGTCCGCTCCGGGATTTGGCATCAATGCAGCATTTCCAGGAAACAAAGCGGCGAGCGTGAGTGGAACCTCATTTAGCAGCCCGATTTTTACCGGCGTGGTGGCTGCTATCATGACTCAAGCAGGACCTTCCAGACTAAGCCCGGATCAGGCAGTCAACCTCGCCTATGCCTATCTAAATGACGGCGGCGCTGCGGGGAAGGATGTCTCATTAGGCAGAGGCACTCCCGATATCGGGCGCGTTTTGAATCGCAATCGCCGTGGTATTTACGACGCAGCTATAGCATCGCAGCGCGTGCTCCCACCTAGCTCGAATTCTCCCTACGGACAGATCGAAGTTCTCGTTCAAAACCGTGGAACAGAACCGCTTATCAATACCAACGTGCAGGTTTCCACCCCTACCGGCGTCATCAATTCTAACATCACCCAGCTCCCTCCCAACCAAGTCCAAACCGTGCGAGTCCCGATTTCCAGAGCGCCCCAAGGGAATATCACCCTACGCTTCGAATCCAGCGTCTCTCTCTCCGGTGGCTTCATCGACACGAAAAAATCTAACAATCGCCAGGCCCAAGTCTATGCGCCAATTACTCGTTAGTAGTTTCAGCCTTTTGATCGCTGGTAAATTACTAGCCGCTCCCGATTTACGAGAAGCTCCTAATCTAACAGCTTCTCCTGCGAATCAGCTAGTCGTCTCGGGAAATGCCTGCGGCCCTACCGCTTTGCTAAATGCCTTTCGTTACGGTAACAAAGATTGGCAACGTGCCTCCAAAGCCATTTCGGGAGAAACCGATAAGCAGCAAATTTACACCATCATCCGCGAAGTCGCTATGCGGCCATCCGCAAATTTTAAAGGCCGCCCTCGCTGGTCGCGCAAAGGAGTCAATCTAACAGATCTGTGCGACATCGGGAACGAACTAACACGTGGCCAATTCCTCCCTCTCATTGAACAAGAAATTTTCTTCCGCCAAACGGGAGAAACTTCCCAAAAACTACTCAACCGCACCCATCAGCGTTTTGGGAAATCTCTCAGCAAAGGCCTTCCTCCCATCATCAGCCTGCGGCGATACGCCCTACGCAATGGGAACTGGGTCATCCTAGATGCTCATTTCGTGACACTTTTCTCCCTGCCTAAAAAACTAGAGAAAGGAGCTACCTCTTTTCCCGTCACCTACATCGATCCTTGGGGAGGAAAAATCCAACAGGGAGAAATCACCATCGCCAATCAACCCATTCTTTCTAATACCATCGAAGGATCTCCCTGTCTTGAAGCACAATTCCCGCAAGCCTCCGTGGGAAAAAAACTTGTGAAATCCGGCGAAAAAAATGCGCTAACCATCTCTGCCGCGCTGGGAAGATGGTAATTTCTGCAAATCAGCATCGACAAGGCACGATCCAGCTGCAATTTCTCCCGCGCAGGAAATCGGCTCCCGATTTTCAGACCTGAAAAGATTGCCGCCGTGGCGGAATGGTAGACGCCACAGACTTAAAATCTGTTGATCGTAAGGTCGTGCCGGTTCGAGTCCGGCCGGCGGCACTTTTCTCTCCCCCCCTAACAAAAAAAATTCTCCCGCATCGCAATGCATGATAGGAAACCTATCAAAAACTGGGATTTGATTCGCATTCGTTAATATTCAATTTTAACGAAAAAATTGCTTGCTAAAACTCATATTTTTGGGCATTTGGGAAACGTTCCTATCAAAAACAACCCCCAAGAAACTAAAAATATGTTAGATGAATTCAAAAAATTCCTTCTGAGAGGAAATGTTGTGGATCTCTCCACTGGTGTGATCATTGGTGCAGCCTTTGGCGCGATTGTTAGTGCATTTACGAAAGGCGTCGTAGAGCCTTTGCTCGCTCTCGCTGGAAGTGGCGCTAGTCCTAAACTAGCGATACCATTGATGAATAAAATGGTCGAACAAACCACCAAGGGTCCGGATGGTAAGGATGTCATCACACAAGTTCAAAAACTCATCGAGCTTGATTTAGGCGGCATTCTTGGAGCCTTTATACAGTTTATGATCACTGCTGCCGTGATCTTCTTCGTCATCGTCAAGCCAGCAAACTACTTAATGGCTAAAATGAAAAAAGAAGAAGCCGCTGCACCGCCACCAGGCCCAACACCTACAGAAGCGCTCCTTGCTGAGATTCGCGATCTTCTACTAAAAAATAGTCGATCACGAAAGTCTTCCTTTAAAAGCACTCTCCCGCATTTCCGGGTGAGTGCTTTTTTTATCCTGACAAAGAAAGAAATTCACGGCCGTCGTCTTAATTACCTGACTGATAGCTAGATAAAAATGGTTTATCATTAGAATCGGGTAGGTAGGAGATTTTGACTCCCACCCAGGGCACCTACATTTGGCGGAGTCCGATGATGGACTCTAAGTAAGTGGGATCGAGGGCGGCATAGATTCGTTTACCTCGAATGGCTTCCTTTGGTTTTTTGGTCTCCGTTTTTGGGTAAATTTAGGGTGATGCGCCGCAAGCTTGAGAGATTTTGGGCAGCGTCTCCGCA
>JAAURL010000219.1 GCA_012032235.1 Akkermansiaceae bacterium
CAGCCGCACTCCGGCTCCCAAGCAAACACCGCAGTCTACTTCTCCGTGCTGAAACCGGGAGATAAAATTTTCACGATGGATCTGGCCCACGGCGGCCATTTAACCCACGGTCACAAGGCGAATTTCTCCGGCCGTTTTTACGATGTGACTCACTACGGCGTCAGCAAGGAAGACGAGCGGATCGACTACGCAGAGCTGGAAAAAACCGCCCGCGAGCTGAAGCCCGCGCTCATCACCGTCGGAGCCTCGGCGTATTCCCGCGTCATTGATTTCGAGAGAATGGGCAAGCTGGCCAAGGAAGTCGGCGCGTATCTTTTCGTCGATATGGCGCACATCGCTGGCCTCGTCGCCGCAGGGGTGCATCCCAGCCCAGTGCCGCACGCCGATTTCGTGACCTCGACGACGCACAAGTCGCTGCGCGGTCCACGCGGTGGCATCATTTTGTGCAAAGAAGAATTCGCGAAGAAAATCGACGCGCAAGTTTTCCCCGGCATCCAAGGCGGACCGCTCATGCACGTCATCGCCGCAAAGGCCGTTTGCTTTGGCGAGGCGCTGAAACCGGAGTTCAAAACCTACTCCGCCCAAGTTGTTAGGAACGCCCAAGCCATCGCCGCCCGCCTGACGCAACACGGCTACCGCATTTGCTCAGGCGGCACCGATAACCATGTCATGCTCGTCGATCTCCGCGATCAAGGCCTAAACGGCACCGACGCCTCCCACGCTCTCGACGAGGCCGGCATCACCGTCAACAAAAACGGCATCCCCTTTGACACCGGCAGCCCGATGAAACCGAGCGGCATACGCATCGGCACTCCAGCCGTCACCACCCGCGGCATGAAGGAAGCCGATGTCGAAAAAGTCGCTGACTTTATTCACGCCGCCCTATCAGATCACACCAACGTCGAAAAACTCCACGCCATCAGGGAACAGGTCTTCGCGTTCAATCGCGCATTCCCGCTGCCGTGGTAAGCGCCTTCCCGGTGTCGCTTTTCATAGTTGCGATACGCTTGGCGAACCTCTGGCGTCTTAGCTCATCCACTCACGCATTCATCTTGCGGCATCTTTGCTGCGGGAGAAAACTTTGCGCTGCGAGAGGCGACCGATGATCGCCTCTACGGGGAGAAAGCTGGAGTTATTTTGAAGGCTTGATTTGTTAAGATTTCCTAAATAATTTCGCGGCGGTTCGCATGGTTAAAAAGCCAATTTCAGAAAAATTTCGCGCCAGCCGCTCCCGGAAGAATCAAGTCCGGGAGCGGGTTTCGTTTGCGCAAGTGATCAGTTTGGCGAATCGGCGTGCCCATGAACAGGCGAACCGCCGGATGGGAAATCGGGAGAAGAAGTTTATTTGGGCAGCGGTGGCGGAGGCCGAAATGGATGAGAGCTTTGGAAATGTAGAGTGGACTAGGCGGTTGGTGCGCTGGAGTCTTGCTTTGCTATTACTCCCGTTTTGCTGGGTGACGAGTTGGACTTTTCTTTGTCGATTTTCGGCCGCTACGGTGAATCAGGAATTTTGGAAAACCGCGGAGTTTTGGTATTTTACGACAGGAGCGTTGGTAATGATGGGATGGTTTTGGTCGGGCTTATTGCAGACATTTTTCCTGTATATGTATGTGTTAGGCCATGAACTGACTCATGCGATTTGTGTATTACTGTATCGTGGAAAAGTGACGGACTTCCATGTGAGCGTGGACGGTGGTTATATCACGACGAATAAGACGAATCTGGTGATCGCGTTGTCACCTTATTTTGTGCCGTTTTGGTCGGTCGTTGCGGCAGTGATTTATGCGGCAATGCGTTATTTAGCAGATCTCTCGCAGGAATGGGATCGAGCATTTTACGCGGTGATGGGAGCGACTTGGACATTTCACATGATTTGGACGCTGTGGATGATTCCACGGGATCAGCCGGATTTGCGGGAAAACGGGACATTTCTTTCTTTGGTCATTATTTATTTAGCGAATTTGATTTTACTGGCGGCATTGCTCTGCTGCGCATCGGGATCGCCACTGGAAAATGCGTGGGGATTCGGGATGGAGTGGCTGCGACATGCAGCAACTGCTGGAGATAGTTTTTGGAGATATACGAATGCACTGATCAGCGATCTCCGTGCAGCAGGTCGGTTTTAGAATGGGCACATTTTCCGGGTTGATCTTAGAGTGGAGGAGCAGGATGCTGAAGCGGTGATTTACCTAGATGCAAATGCAACGACGCCACTTTTACCGAAAGTGTTAGAGGCAATGTTGCCCTGGCTGCGAGATGGCTTTTCCAATCCATCGGGAGCATATACCAGTGCCAAATTAGCACGAACGGCGATCGACCAAGCGAGAGAAGAAGTCGCAAAGATGATCCATGCACAACCAGGAGAAATCATTTTTACGGGTGGCGGCACAGAGAGCGTGAATACCGCGCTGCATTCACTGAATCATCAAGCCGGATCTGGCGTAGCCTTGGTTTCTGCAATTGAGCACAGCGCGGTGTTGCGTTGTGTAGAAAATCTAAAGAGGGATGTTCGTTTAGCTCCCGTCACACCTGATGGCCGAGTCAACTTGGTCGCATTTTCAAAAATGTTAGAAGGAGCTGCTTATGTTTCGGTGATGGCAGCTAACAACGAAACGGGGGTGATTCAGCCCTTGCGCGAAATCGTGACAATGGCTCATGAGCGAGGAATCCCCGTCCATACCGATGCTATTCAAGCTGCTGGTAAGACTCATCTGGACGTCAAAGAGCTAGGCGTCGATTTGCTATCGATTTCCGCGCATAAATTTCACGGGCCCAAAGGAGTGGGAGCTTTGTATGTCCGGGAAGGCCTGAAATTTATTCCGTTATTGCATGGCGGCGCGCAAGAATCAGGAAGAAGAAGCGGCACCGAAAACACCGCAGGAATCGTCGGAATGGGAGCTGCTGCTGCTGCAACTAGGAATACTTCACTGGAGATTTTAACCGCCATGCGCGATGCATTTGAGGAAAAAATATGCTCTTCTACAACAGGTGTTTTTACCAACGGAAACAGGAATCATCGACTACCTAACACAAGTCATCTTTCATTCGATGGATGTGACGCGTCAGGGTTACTTATTCTGTTAGATCAAGCGGGCGTTGCTTGTTCGGCAGGATCTGCCTGCATGACAGGAAAACAAAAGCCATCGCACGTGCAGTTGGCAATGGGGATATCAGAAGCTCTAGCAAAAAGCAGTTTGCGAATCAGCTTCTCACGTTTGAATACTCTGGAAGAAAGCCTAAACGCTGCAGAAATTCTCCGAAAATCTGTGGAAAAATTACGTAGCGTGCAAGGCTATGGCGTAGGGCCAGTGGTAATTTACTCCGCTTGAAAAAAGCGTTTACTTAGCGCCCCCCTGCAACACTCATTAGACGAATCAGAGCCTCTCGGAACCTAGTGTCTTGTGTACTCATTCTGTTAGCAATTTGACTTACTAATTTCGACTTGTCGGAAGATTTTCTAAGAAGCTCCGATGCAGATTTTTCAGCACTCCCCCTAATCTCTTGCTCTAAGGCATTTTCCATTAAGGAGAGCAAAATGCCGAATTGCTCGTTTGATAGACCAGAGGTAGCAGCTTCCAAGGCTGCGATTCGCGCTGTCTTAGACTTATTTTGGTTGCGTGCAAATTCAATCAAAGCGGCAGACGTCGCTTCGTTGGAACGATTCCCTAAGATATTGACAATCATCTGAGTCTGTATTTCTGGGAGCAACTTATTTGCTTCAGTAATCGACTTGGTGATTTCTCCATCAAAATTACTACCGTCGTTGGACTTCACGCGCTCAAGGGCGAGTATGATATTCTGTAGCTTGTCTTCTGCAATGGTTGGATCTTCTAAATCCGAAAGAAGGACTTTTAACTCGGAGCCTGTGATCTCAATAGGGCCAGTGCCTGATTTCGCTTCGGAAAGAATTGCGTTATAACGCTTGGCAGCACCACTGGCCTTGATTTGGCTACCAATGACAACTCCTCCGACGATAAGAGCTGCTAAAGCGCCAACACCGATACCAGCTTTGACAAGCATACTCATCGGCTTTTTCTCGTGATGAACGTGATAGGTCTGGGTTGGCAAATTGGCAGTAGCCGCATGAAATGGAGCTGGTGTCGGAGCTGGAGCGACTTCGATTTTTTTCTCCTCAATTTCGGTATGGATACTTGGTTTAAATCCATCCGGCGGGAGCAGCGGTTGAGGAGATGTGATCTTCATCGCCTGCGATGGCGTTGGATTTTCAAGATCGACAGAACCATGACTCGGCGTGTCCGAATTGACCGCGCCCAGTTGCGTTGGCCCCAGGTGCTAGACGTCTTGGACGTGGCCCCAGCGGAACAGGGGTGGTAGTTCTGGCACGACTC
>JAAURL010000033.1 GCA_012032235.1 Akkermansiaceae bacterium
AGAAGCAAGCTCTGCCTTGCCAAAATCGAGCTGCGAGTCGTGCTGGATTCGTAGCGAGAAAAGCGGGTGATAGCTGACTTGCCAGGACATTAGGAAGCGTAAGTGTAGGAGGTTTTTGTGGAGAGTGAGACATCGGTGATCGGCGGGCCAGAACTGAGGATTTCCTTGGCTGTGAGTGTGACGAGGCGGACGCGATAGAGCACAAAAGGAACTTGCTTGCCGCCGAGAGAGCCCCACAAATGGTTGATTTGCTCAAATGTTAGGGAAAACAGTTCAAGTGTTACACGGAAGCCGCCGAGCTCTTCTGGCGAAAGTGTTAAGCCATCCAGATGCGGAGAATTGCGCACGGTGAAGACGTTTTTCCCTTGGAAAAACTCAATGACTGAGCCGATGCGTTTGAGGCTATCGCTGTAATTGGCGAGATTTGCGCTAAACAGTAGGTAAAGATAAACTTGTACGGGTCTGTTTTCATAAACAACTTTGCCGTCCTTGATGCGGTGATGCGGGCCGTTTTTCAGCGCGGCCTCTTCTTCGAGGTTCACCAATGTCACGATGACTTTTTTCGAATCACTTGTCGTCTCTTCTATCAACTGGGAAATGTTTCCCAAAGTCACGGGACTATCTGTGCCAGTTCCCTTGAGATGCGCATTGAGTTGGTTTACCACTAGTTGTGTAGCATCAAAAATCATGAAGCAGGGTCTGTGAGGAGGGCGGGGGGGAAGCTCAGATACTCTAATTGTTTATAATAGGAATATATAATATATAAATTTACTTCCAGATGAGTAGCTGAATCGTCAATTCATTTTTTGAAATAAATTTCTATAAGTTGTAAACCGGCTGTAATTTTCTTATTTGAAGCTGGATTTGAATCTGATGTGGCAAGCTATTAAGGAGCAAGAAGACATTAAGAGTTCCTAACAAATTGATGATTTTTAGTCAAAATTCTCATTTTGAGAAATTGTTTTTCTCACAAGATTGAAGACTGCTCAAGATAGGACGCCTTTGTGAGCACTACGTAGGCGCGGTCGTGAGAGCGCGATGGGAGAATTCAAACTCGTTCTAACGAACGAGCCTACTCCCGGGGCGAGTCAAATCTACTAATGAGCCTGCTATCCTCGTTTAAACTGCGGATTTTAGGTTCATGGGAGTCGATGGCGCTCACGCGCCGGGACTCTCATAACAGATGGACGAGTTTTTGGGGAGTATTCCACGATATTGTTAAGCACTTTTGGACACCGATGTGATCGCTGTCCGGGAGAGAAATTCTTCTTTGTCAAAACTCCGAATTCTTGCCACAAATCTAGCCTAGCGATTGATTTCCTAACTTGAAACGAGTGTCGCGCTGAATCCTCCGTGGTGAAAAATCTCCATTCTCTGCTCCTTCTGCTAATGACTCACATAGTCATGGCATCGCCGCTTTCGGAGCGTTTGGAGAGAGTGCACGAAGCTCTTCTTGAAGACCGCCGTGCCGCGCTCCCTTCTCTGAGCGATCCCTTCGGCGTCCCGCCAGTGGCGCGTGTTGTGGTCGAGACCCCCAACTCGAAATTTCAAGAATACGCGAGTTGGCGGCGTTTCATTGTATCGACTGTTTTTTGGGTGGGCGAGAAACCGACGGAAAACAACCCCACTCCTAATGTCATGAGTGCTTGGGATCAAAACTGGCAGGACAACTTCGGTGGCTACGATGATCCAGACAAACGCAACGGCTATCTCCCCGCTGCTTTCGTTCCACGCTTCAATCCCTTTTACATCGCTTTACCCTATAATGACGTCATGAAAGGCGGCGTTCACCGTCCAGAGGCATCCGAAGTGATTCCCTGGTTCTGGGAAGCCTACCGTGGCGATGGTATTTCCGTCTGCAAGGGCCGCTGGGTCGCAGTACAATTCGGCGGAAAAGTCTGCTACGCCCAGTGGGAAGACGTCGGTCCCTTTGAAGTCGATCACTGGCAATACGTCTTCGGGAAGGAGCGCCCACGGCCCAACCGCAACCAAGACGCCGGCATCGATCTCAGTCCTGCCGTCCGAGATTATCTGGGTCTCAAAAGCGGAGACTTCGTCGAATGGCGCTTTGCGAACGAATACGAAGTCGAGCCTGGTCCGTGGAAGAACTGGGGAAAAGGAGCGAAGTAATTTCATGATTCTCCCGCAGAGCCGCTGAGCTGGCAAAGAGAATGAAATAGTTAGGAAAATCTCAGTATCTTCCTCTCGGTTCTCGGTATGCTTTGCGTTTCACTTTTCTCTCAAAAAAAATTCACATTTCCGTATTTCCGAAACCGGATTTCCCTTCATCTTCGGGCCGTGGATTGGGTAACACATGTTGCGCTGGGCGCATTGATCGGAGACTGGATGATGAGAAAGCGGCTAGGAAACTGGGCGTTAGCTTGGGGAGCGCTGTTCGGTATTTTACCCGATCTGGATGTGTTTTTTTATCCGCTGTTAGACACGGCCCAGCGGCTCGCTTGGCATGGAGGCCCGAGCCATTCTATCGCCATCATCGCGCTAGGATCTTATGGGATCGGTCGCGGGTTGGAGAAGCTTTGGAAGCGGGAGAAAATCACTCGTTCAGAGGCTGGCTGGTTCGTCTTCGTCCTCTGGGTGTCACATGTTTTGTTAGATTGTCTCACTGTGGAGGGCGCCGATTTCCTGTGGCCGATTTTGAATCAACGGATCAGCTTCAATCTGCTCAATCAGATCGATTTCCTTTTCACTGCACCACTTGTCATCGCCGCTATTTCCCTGGCTCTGGTGCGCTCCCCTGTCGCCAAAAAATCCCGATCCAAAAAGCGGCACCGCCCTCGAAACGCCACCGGATTTTTTATTGGAGCTTAGGTCTTAGCTTCGGCTATCTCCTATTTTGTAGTGGGATGAAGGCCATCGCATCCGCTGGCTTTGATGCTGATTTGGCAAGACGCGGGCAAAAATACGAGCACCGAATGAATGCGCCGACGCCGTATAATGCCTTGCTCTGGCGTGCAGTCGTGGATCGTGGTGATGAGTTCTGGGTCGGTTACCACAGCGTTTTCGAAAGCCAGGATAAACCCGTACGCTGGACGATTTATTCAAAGAACGCAGCGATGCTCGGCAATAGCGCCAGCACTCGGGAAGTCAAAACACTCACTCGTTTCACCGATGGCTGGTGGATCGCCCGAACCAATGCCAAGGGAGCTTGGCTGGGAGATATGCGGGCACCAGAGTCCCGCATCTGGGGTAGCAAAAAAGGCATGGTCGATAGCCGACTCCTCCTTGCATGGTCGATCCACCCGACCGTCAAAAAGGATCGCTTGCGGCGTATTTTTCCAGATCAGAGAAACGCCAGTGACTATCTCCAGCGCCTAGCACAACGCATTATCGGAAACCATGAAAGCTGGGAGGCGAATCCACGTCTTGCAGGTATTGCGGGAAGCTTGCCGGAATTTCTCGCCGTGGAGGAGTGATTTCTTCGCGAAAGTTTTCTCCACATGAATGCCAATTCCGTCTTTCTCCGGCGCGATCGTGAGCTATGATTTCTCCAGTGAAAATCATCTTCGCCCTCATCCTCGCAACACTGACCGCACAAGCCGCCTCAGATGGTCCAGGTAAAGCTGCCCTCGATTTTCTCGAAAAAGTGCGGCAGGGAAAACTCAATTTGGAACCCGGTGGTGACACCGCGCTTTCTTCTCAAACCTCAGAATCGAAAAAGCAGCAAATCGCCCGCCGCTACGAACGCATGGCCCGCGATCTAGGGACCGATCCACTGGAAATTGGCGAAATCAAGCTGGATGAAAACTTCGCCGCAGTCATCGTGCGCAAGCTAGGCGATTTCGATCCTAGCAAACTCCAAATTTTCCCAGTTGCATTAGTCAAACGCGATGATCGATGGGCTGCCGCTCCCGTGCCTGCCTCCTTTGAAAACATCGGCAGCATCCCACCGAAAAATCTCCGGCAACGCCTAGAACAGTTAGAAAAATGGATGCTCCTCCAGCAAGTCAACGATTTGGAAAAACTCCGTGAACAGGCAGCCAGCCTTGCCCGTAAAAAAATAGAAAGCCGGATCACCCCAGAAAAACTGCGCAGCCTCACTGCTCAGCAGGCTCTTGCAAAATTTCTACAGGCTTGTGAGCAAAAGGACAAACCGATGATCCTCGGCCTGTTAGGTGGGCTTTCCAGTAAACTGCCAGACGATTGGTCGGATCGATTAAAGGCGGCAGAAAAGCTATCTACTTCTGAAAGCCGCTCCCTACGCATCCTCACTGCGCCAGAAGTCATCCGTATTCAAGTGAGTGAAGAAGAGGAAGAAGACTCAGTGCTAATATCAATCGCTTATCTAGATCCCGCGTCTTCCAAAAGGCCATCCGCAGCTCCAAACGTAGAAATTTATCATTTCGATCTGATCAAAGATTCTGATGACTTATGGCAAATCTATCTACCTGAGATACTGTTCAACGATGATGCAGATGAGTTAGACGCAGACGAAGAAGAGGATGATCCTGATAGAAATTGTTAGATGACTTCCCTCAAAAATTTTCAGAAACTCATCCACCCACACCACAAGAGTCTGCTGCACTGGCACATCAACTGTTTCTAAATACACTAGAAAACGGCGACCTCACATCACTTCTCAGACTCACCGACCTGAGCCATTCACCAAAGACATCTCTCAAACGCCTGTTCTCTGGCTGCTCAGTTGTGGTGGTCCTTCCGCTCGCCATCTACTGTGCGCTGTGCCATTCCACTCGCCATCAAGGAGGAAGGAAGTGCCGCACTCGGCATCATCCAGCAATTTTCCACACACCATCCCGATCAGCTCGACACACGCCTACTATACTACGAAAAGTCAGCGAATGGCTGGCTCTGGAAAGCTGAACCTAGCCCGCAGCTACAGGCAACATTCGATGCCTGGGCGAAGGAGCAACTCAAAGAGAAAGCACAACAATGGCAGGAGCTATTTTTAAAAGAATCCATCTTATTGGAAAATGTCACAGCACTCTCCTCTCCCGCTCAGGAAGACGCCAAGAAGAGTTTTGAAGTGTGGCTGGCAGCGATTCGTCGTGGTGACTTTATGGAAATGCTCCGTCACACCGCACGTCTCAACACTCCTGATAGCAGTCCTAATTTGTTAAAAAATCTAGGCTATGATCTTAAAAGTCTCCGAAACGAAAATGAGAAAATTGAAATCACAGGAGTCTATCAGGGGAAAATTTGGACAACGATCGGCGTCAAAATAGGTGCAAAAAATCAGCTGAATTTTCCTTTGTATCCGATGATTCAAACGCCGAAAGGTCCTAAGCTTTTTCCAGAAATTGATCTCTTCGCATCTGACAGTAAGACCCGTCAATTTCTCAATAACAACAATTTGCAAAGACTCGAAGCGCAAAGCTCCAAAGCCGCCGCCGATGAGCTGCGTGCACTCCTTGCCGAGCACCAAAAAAACATCGATGCATCGAAAGCGAATTAATTGTTAGTGAATCATTTCACTATAACCATTTCATTTTTTTAAAAATGACTAGTTGAATGATTGCGATGGATCCCATGAAAATGATGATGCCAATATAGCCGTATGGATGGTAAAGTTCCGGCATATTCAGCGGGAGCTTTTGGCCAGAGGAAGTTTGCGGGGCGAAATTCATCCCATAAACGCCTACGACAAAAGTCAAAGGAATGAAAATGGAAGTGATCACCGTGAGCACACGCATGATTTCATTCGTGCGAAGCCCGACACTAGAGAGATAGAGTTCCATCAAACCTGTCGTGATCTCCTTATAACTTTCCACTAGATCCATCAGCTGCACCGTGTGGTCATAACAGTCACGAAGAAAGACTTTCGTCGGCGGTGTGATAGAACCAGAGGAATCGTGCAGGAGCCCACTCACGACATCCCGCAACGGCCAGACGAGTCGGCGCAACTGCGTCAAAGTTCGTTTGTGCTCGTGTAATGTCACAACCATCTCTCGTGATGGCTTTTTCAATAGCTCGTCTTCCAGATCTTCGATTGAATTTCCCAATCCTTCTAGGACCGGATAATAGTGATCAATGATAGAATCTAACAATGCGTATGCGAGATAATCCGCCTTGCTACTGCGAATTTTGCCACGGCCCGCGCGAATCCGTTCCCGCACAGGCTCAAATACATCATACTCTCCCTCTTCCTGCACCGTGATGAGGAAATTTTTCCCCAAAAAGAAACTGACCTGTTCACCACAAATGACTTCTTTTTGATCCTGATAGACCATCTGCGCGATGATGAATAAATGATCAGAAAACGATTCGACTTTAGGGCGTTGGCCAGTGTTTAAAACATCTTCCAGTGCGAGTGGATGCAGATGATAATGATCACCTAGCAGCTTGAAAACATCGACATCGCCAAGACCATCGACATTGATCCAAGTGACGGATTGCCGATGAATCAAATCACTCAGAGTCGCAACGTCGGTGATCTGTGTTTCTTTTAGATGATCCTTATCGTACTCGATGACTTGAATGATTGGCTTGCGACCGATGCCATCCACCAGATGAGGAACTAATGTTGCAGGTGATGAGCCTGGCGAGCCGTGACGTTTTTGAAGTATCGAATCCATTAAGATGATTTGCTAGATTCAGAACTTTCTAACTTATTTTTCGCAGCGATGATTGCTAATTTTTGCTCTTCGGAAATCTTTGGATATTCTAGCTTCATGCCCTGAATCGCAGAAACAATAATCTCTGCGACTAGAGCCCGTGCGACTGGCTTACGATCTGCGGGAATGATATACCATGGGTTTTTCTTCGTACTGGTGGCACTGATCGCATCTTCAAAAGCACGCTGATAGTCTTTCCAATGTTCACGCTCCACCAGATCTCCATCAGACCACTTCCAGTGCTTGGTAGGATCATTCAGACGATCCAGAAAACGCTGCTTTTGTTCATCCTTCGAAATATGCAGGAAAAACTTGAGAACTAATGTGCCATTGCGATGGAGGTGTTTTTCGAAGTTGTTGATATCCTCATATCGCTTCTCCCAGAATGAATCATCCGGCTTTCCAAACTGCGCTTCATTGATCCACTCTGGATGGACTTTTACCACTAAGACATCTTCATAATAGGAGCGATTAAAAATCCCCACGCGGCCACGCTCTGGCAGGGCTTTCATATATCTCCAGAGAAAATTATGATCCATTTCCTCGGCAGATGGCTGCTTGAAGCTATACACTTGGCATCCTTGTGGATCCACACCCGACATGACGTGTGCGATCGTGCCGTCTTTTCCCGCTGCATCCATTGCTTGGAAAATCAATAAAACAGAATGCGTGTTGCTCGCATAAAGCAGCTCCTGCGCCTTGCTGAGTTCCTCGCGTGACTTCGCTAGGATTTCCTCCGCTTGTTGTTTGACCTCTTCGCGGTTCAGATCATTTTCATTTTCCGCCCAAGACCAATCTGTTTGATAATGCTTCAGATTGACCTTCGAGTTAGGCTTTACTTGGAACTGATCGATCATTTTTGCGTAATCATAAAAATTTAGAGTTTATGAGAAAGTAAGCGCATTTGGACAATCACGGCCAGCCTCAAAATCAGCCAGATTGGATAGTGTCGTAATTGCGATATTTTCCATCGCTTCGTGAGTGAAAAATACCTGATGACTGGTGACTAGCACATTAGGGAAAGTCGTCAGCCTCATGAAGACATCGTCTTGAATGATTTGATTCGATAGGTCCTCGAAAAACAGCTCGGACTCTGAGCATAGTTGATGCTGCCGGCTCAAGCTCTGATCTCAGCATACGTCTAGGCAAGGTTGGTGAAAACCGCCTGCACGTCGTCGTCATCTTCGATTTTATCGAGGATTTTTTCCACGTCTTCCATTTGCTCTTCTGTTAGATCGATCGGTTGAGTCGGGAGGCGTTGTAGGCTCGATTTAGTCGGGACGATTCCCAAAGCTTCGACGGCTTGGCAAAGACTAGCGAATGCGGTGTATTCTCCGATGACAGAAATGACGCCGTCGTCAACGCTGATTTCTTCCAGCCCGGCATCGATCAGTTCCAGTTCGATTTCTTCGATACCCTTTCCTTCAGGAGCGGGAAATTCGATCACGGATTTTCGGGAGAACATGAAATCTAACTGACCTGAATTCACGAGCTGACCGCCGTTTTTTCCGAAGATGATTTTCAAATTTCCCACAGAGCGATTTGAGTTATCCGTGGCACATTCGATGTAAAATAAGGAACCATGTGGGCCTTTTCCTTCGTAGGTGACCTCAGAAATGTCAGCGGCGTCTTTCCCGGCAGCGCGCTTGATCGCGGCGTCAATATTTTCACGGGAGAGATTTTGTGCTTTCGCGTTATTGATCGCCACGCGTAGTGGCGCGTTCATTTCTGGATCTGGCCCGCCGTTTTTGGCAGCCATGGTGATTGATTTGGCTAATTTCGGAAACACTTTGGACATGGTGGCCCATCGCGATTCTTTGGCCCGGCGGCGGCATTCAAAAGCTCTTCCCATAAGTTTTTCGATTGGTTGAAATTTTGCCGAAAGTAATTCGGCTCCAAAATTTTAAGCACCCCAGCAGCGGGATGCAAGTGAAGTGCTCACTTCGGAAAATTTCCTATCGCGCACTACTCTTTTAAAAATAGCTCGATCGCGATTTTCTGATACGTTTCCCGATCCAATAAAAATGGATTTTTTTCTGAACCCAGACGCCCGTAATAGTAGGCGGGATTGGGGTTTGTGCCTTGAGGGGCAAAGAACGCTTCGCGAGTGGACTGGCCTACTACGTCGTCAAATTCATCAGTTTCATTTTCGAAAATTTTAATGACGAGTGACGGGTTGAGGAGGGCCTTAGTGGCTGTATCGTCATTGGGTGATAGCCAGCGAGTGACTTTTAGGCCTTCTAGCTCCTTGAGCATGTAGTTGGCGCGGGCTACATCGAGTGATGCCGTTACATTCTCACTGTCGCGGATGGCTGTCCAAGTCTCTGAGCTGTCTTCGTAGAGAAGTGTGAGCGGAGACTCGTTGTTCACTTTCCGCGCAATCGCCTTGAGAGCGTGCTTATCAATCGACCAGAGCCGGGCGAGACGCCATTCGTAAGGGAGAACTGGAATGGAAGCGATGAGCGCGGGATCGACTTTCGTCACGGTGGGCGAGCCCTCCCGATTAGCAAAAAATTCGCCTTTGGTGCTCAGTCCGAATGCGAGTTGCAGCCCTTGATTCTCCTGTCCCAAAAAGCGCAGCTTTAAAAATGGTCGATCTAATCCCCACGGTTTAAAATCGGTGGCAGCATCAGTTTCGAATCCTAGAACGCGACTTTCAGTGACTGCCTTGAGTAAGGTGAAAAGCCGCTCTTCATTTGCCTCTGCGGTTTCTCCTTGGATGGTGGTCACCCAGGTTTTTTTGGGTGCGCGGGAGATGAGAATTTCCGGACTCGTTGATGGCTGGATTAGTATCCCAGTCAGTGATTTGATATTGAGATTAGAAATTTTTGAGTCACGCAGATCATTGATCGTAAGTGGTAAATCTGTGATTGAAACGAGGTTTGGCTCAGGCTTGTAAGGAATGCTGAAAACCGTGTTGGGTCGATCACTGACGATGGCTTTGACGTCTCGCGAGTCTGGAGTTTCCGGTGGAAAAGTGTCTAAAATGGTTTCGGTTTCAGTGCCGAAAGGTGTCAGCGCAATTTGTTGGGATTTTTCGATCGCGCCATTCGCAGGGAGCGTGACGGATGAGCGGTCAGATACTTCGGCAGTCTGGAGTTCGTAGAGCCCTTCTAACAGAGACTTCATGGCCTTGGGATCTGTTGGTAGGTCGAGCGGTTTGATGACGCGCCACGGACTTTCCGGTGTTTCTCGCCCCAGTGTGAATTCTCCTTCTTGGGTGCGGATTCGGATTTTTTTGAGTGTGACTGGATTGAAGTAAAAGGGCCGGTGATCACGCAGGTATTTGAGATTATCTTTAAACATTGCGGTGATGTCACCCGTGCAAGCGTAGATATAGTCTTTGCGATTCGCGTCTCTGGGTTGGGTGAAAATGGTTGGAACTGGCTCATTAATGTCTTTGACGGTAGCGAGCCACGGTGCCCGGCGGCCAAGTCTGTATTTTGCCAAAGTCTCCTGCTTCTGATCCTCCAATCGGATACTGACATTACCTTCTTTTAAACCTGCGGCTCTGGCGTCGATGTCATCGACTTTTGCATAATCTTCGACGCGCAGACCTAGCGTGAATTTGATCAGGCTCACTGCAGCGCGTGGATCCATGCGATCTTTCCATGGCATGATCGTTTGCCAGCCTTTTTCGGTGAGTTCAAATTCGGCGTTGATTCCATTTTGGGAAACCTGGATGTGCTTCACTTGATCTGGAGTGAATGAGGTATAAATCGTATTTCCAACAGGGATGGGTGGTGCGCCGAGAAGTGAATCGAAATTTCCTGCGATCCATTTCCACCCAGATAAGCCACAGGTGAGAATGGCTAACAGTGCTAAAATGATAGTGAATCCAAGTGAGCGCATGGCAGCAAATTAGGCACGGCGCGATGACCAGACGAATGCTCCCACTAGCAGGAGAAATGCAGGCAGGAAAAAGAGATTTACCCGGTTGATAAAGGAAACTTGAACGTCGAGGAGTGGGAGCTTGTAAGTGCCCAGAGAGCGTGGACCAATACCTGCGAGCGACTGACGATCCATCAACCAGTTTAGCGAAGATGCTAGGAAGTCCATGTTTTCTGCGCGTTGGCGATTGGGATCAAGGAAATCGGTATTGGAAATGATGACCATCCGCGAAGTCTCAGCGGCGAAGCGATCATCAGAAGCGGAGCCGCGGGTGATCGCAGCTGCTAGATGGAGTGGGGGGGTGTGGTCTTCTTGCTCACTGTAAGCGGTATTTTTTTCGCCAAACTTGGTTTCTCCCCAGAAGCCCTCTGCAACTTCAATGAGGCTGACAGGGTGGATCTGGCGATTCAATAAATCGTCCTCATTTTCGCGAACTTCCAATGATGAACTCGCTCCTTCAAAAACCGTGGCCTGACCAGCAAAGTCTTTGGTGAAATCGACTCCATAGGTGAATGTGGCACGTGTTGTCGTGTCGATGCGCTTACCCACAGCTGTGACGATTCTGTCGCGCCTAGGCGTCACGCCATAGCTGCGGAGAAAGGTTCGCAACTTCGCAGGGGTAGTACCGGGTTTTAGTAAAATCAAAATCGCTGCGCGTGGGCTTTTCCAATATTTTTCTAACACGGCTAGCTCCGCATCGGTAAAATCGTATTTTGGCGCGACGAGTGTGACTCCTTCCGCATCGGCTGGGATTTCGGTTAGGCCTGATAAATTGATCCCTTGCAGCTCAATGTTTTGAAATTGCACGGTATTATAAAACGACTTCATCGCAGAGCTTTCACCATCGCCTTCGGCATCGAGTCGGCTTTTGTCTGCTAGATAATACATCTTGCGCGCACGACCTTCGATGGATTCTACAAGGCGGGCAGTCAGCACATCTTCACCTTGAAATCCGGTGATTTTACGCTGCTTATCAGTAGTGCTGAAAATCGCCATATCTTCAGCGACTACGATTTTGACGTTGGGATTGAGAATCCGATTATTGTCTTTATCCACCGTAGAAATCGCGCTGTCATCCAGCCGAGCATCCATGATAATGAGATCCTTAGTCAGCGGCAGTCCGTAAGTGGCGATGATTTGTTGGGCGCGTTCTGAGCTACGCAGTGGATCAACGACTTCCAGTTCGATTTTACGGTTAGAAAGCCGTGAGTAATCTTCTGCTAGTGCACGCACGCGTTCGTAAAATGGGGAGCTGCGGCGAAACGCCATGATCCATTTGATCGGCTTTTCTCGCTGGCTCAGAACTTTGTCTTTCAGATATCGAGTGGTGGACGGAGCTAACGTGTAGACTCCTTCACGACTCAGATCGAGCCGTTTGAAATGGCTGTAGCCCAAATAATTAAGCGCAATGAGGCTGAGTGTGAGAAATAGGATTTGTAGCACAGAAAGCGTGCCCAATCCCCAGCGATTTAGCGGTCGGGCAGGCTTTTCTTTAAGCTCGGAAGAGGGTTCTGACATGAGATAGAAATCAAAAATCAACGCCGCCAACGGCGATAGTCCACGACTTGGTAAGTCAGGAACAACACGAAAACGGCGACACTTAGATAATAAATCATCGGTCGTGTATCGAATAATCCACTGGCGAAATAATGCAGATGCTGTTGTGCAGAAATGTAATGAAAAAATTCCGCACCAGCAAATGACTCACCCCAGATGATCGTGACGTAGCCGAGGAAATATTGAATGACTAACAGTCCAATCGTAAAAATCCCGGCGATGATCTGGCTGGAGGTGAGCGCGGATGCTAGACAGCCCATCGCCGTGAATGCCGCGCCCATCAACATCACTGCTGCAAAGGCTCCGCCCAATGCGCCAGCCGTCCACGCTGGTGGCAAATCCGTCGACCATTCAAACATTTTAAATTGCACGAACCCAGGAATCCACAAGATCGTATAGAATATCATCGCGGCTGTGTATTTTGATAAAACCACTTGCCACGTTTTCACCGGAGCAGTTAGCAGCGTTTCCAAAGTCCCGGAGCGTTCTTCCTCCGAAAACAGCCGCATCGTGATGAGCGGGAAAATGAACAGGAAATAGAACCAAAACAACGGGGTGTGAAAAGTGACGTAGACTAAACTATCCCGGATTGGAGTATCGCGAAAGCCCTTCATCGCCGTGGATAGCGAAACACCCTGCATGATCGTGATGAAGGCCAGAACCATCCAGCCAAAAGGCGTCAGGAAATACCCTTTCAGTTCTTTTAATGTTAAAATGCGAAACAATCTCATGCAGCGGGCGCTCTTGGTAAGGGATTCGCGGCGCAAGGCAAAGGTAAAAGGAACTGCTTGGGAAGCAGGGTCACTAGGCGAGGCGCAGGTTCTTGTTTTCAGTGTTCTCCTTGCTTGAATTCCTTACTTTAAGCGCTTACATTTTCACTCATGCAAGCGACGCTTACATCCAAAGGCCAAATCACGATCCCCATCCATGTCCGCAATCGGCTCCATCTCAAGCCGGGCGATGTTCTAGAGTTCGATGAGACGGCCCCTTTTCTCAAAGCCACCAAAACCATCCCGTCCAAGGCTTGGGAAGAGTTTGGCCGGGGGTGGAAAGATCCATGGCCGGGTACCATGACCATGAATGAGGTGATGGATGACTTGCGCAGCCCGGTGGAATTCCCCCAAAAAACGAGCCATGAGGACTGCCGTTGATTCGTCTGTGTTGCTGTGCATTCTACGTCGGCAGGCTGGCTGGGAGCGATGGCGTGATGGCTTGAATCGTGCGGCTGGGGAGGGATTTTTGGTGCTTTGTCCGGTGGTTTTTGCGGAGTGTTCCATGGGTTTCGCCAACGTCGATGAAGCGCGCAAACAACTCGATTCCCTTTGCATCGTTTATGATGCCTTCACCACAGAGAGCGCTTACCTCGCTGGCCAGATGTTCCTGCGATATCGGCGCGAAGGAGGGCCACGCCAGCACCTGATCCCAGATTTTCTCATCGCCGCCCACGCCAGTGTGCAGGCAGACCGTTTCGCCGCTATCGATCGCGGCTACCTTCGCGCCTACTTTCCCACGTTGGCTCTGCTGAATCCTTCTACTTAAGCGCTCCGTTTCATGAAGCTTCACTCCGAACCCAACATCGATTATCAATTTCCGGACAATCGATGCAGTGCTTTCCCACTTGCCAGATGAAATCTTCAAGGCTCGCTATAAATGACCGGCTTGTCCTTGGAGCGATGACGGCGGCGAGTGGAAAAAATGATTTCTCGCGTTTCCAGCGACATGCTTTCGTAGATAATTTCGACCAGATCTTGCAACCTCTTAGAAAGCCTAGATTTGGGATTCCAATTATAAATCAGTGTACGCCCATTTTTCTTACAAATCAAAACACCAGCTCGTTCAAATTTTTCCAAGTTCCGTTGCACGGAATCCAAAGAAATTTTAAAGTCCGCCGAGACTGCTCTGCCGTAAGTTTCTCCATAATGATAGAGATGCAACAGAACGGATTCCGCTGCCCGACTTCCAAACAATTCCGCAAGTGCCGTAGAATTCATGACCCAGATCTTAGGTCACATGACCTGACATTCAAGTCAATAAATCGCTCCTAATGGAAACGCCTAATTGGTCAACAGTTACTGAAAATGAGCTTTGGCGCTACGTGGCCTGGCATTTGGAAGGTGCAGGGATTCGTTCTGTGCTCGTTGGCGGAGCAGTGGTTTCGATCTATACGAAAGGGATTTATCGCTCTGGAGATCTCGACATAGTCCCTGACGATTTTCAACGCCCTAAGATTGCCGAAGTTCTAAAATCTATCGGATTTTTCTCTAAAAAATCTCGCCACTTTAAGCATCCCGAATGTGATCACCTTGTCGTTGAATTTCCGCACGGGCCTGTCGAAGTCGGCGAACAATATCCAGTAATTCCTGACGAAATCATCGTCAATGGTCGGACTCTCAGGCTACTTTCTCCCACAGATTGCGTAAAAGATCGCTTAGCTGCTTACATCCACTGGAATGCTGGGGATTGCTTCGATCAAGCTGTACTCGTATGCCGTGTTCAGAAAGATCGAGTTGATTTACAAAATGTTGCTGACTGGTGCGAGAAAGAGGGCGGAGCCAACGCCTACGTTCGCCTAGCAAAACGTCTATCCACACCTGCATGACCTTTACTTCGCCAGAATATTTCCTGCTAATTCCTGCTCTTGCTTTGGTGGGTTGGTTTTGGCGTGGGCTGAAACTCCATTCTCCTTTGCGGGCGATTGTACTGCTGTTAGGCGTGATCGCGCTGACGGACCCGGTGATCCGGCATCAGCAGAATTCTTTGGATCTCTACGTTTTGTTAGACAGGTCTGACTCGACGGAAGATCTGATCGATAAAGGTCTCCCTGAATGGCAGCGGCTGTTAGAAAAGTCCAAGCCCAGTCGCCGGGATAACTTGCGCCTGTTTAACTACGCCGCAGAGATCGCAGAAGTCGGCGCTGATGGCTCGACATTTACCGGTTCCCGGAAACTCACGAAAACGAGTCTGGCACTGCAATCCATCGCGGCGCAGGTCGATGAAAAGCGTCCCTCCCGCGTGCTGCTTTTCACTGATGGCTATTCCACAGAACCGCTCCACGAAGCCGCTGCACAGCTGGAGTCACGCGGGATTCCGTTAGACTATCGATTGATCCGGGAGGAATCTGCGAACGATTCACGCATTTCCCGAATCGGCTTTCCAGAGAGAGTCCAAGTCGGTGAGCCATTTCTCATTTCCATCACAGTCAAAGGCACCGGAAATCTAACATTTCCACTCATCCTCCGCCGCAATGGCCAGACACTCACTGAATCTCCTGTCACGCTAGTCAATGGCGTGGCGACTGTCGAATTTACCGACCGGATTTCCCGCTCCGGCGGCTACGACTATCAGGCAGAAATCCGCCCTGAAAACGATGCCCATCTCGGAAATAATAAGTCGAACAAATGGATCGAAATCACCGGCGGCCCGCGCATTGTTTTGGCGACACGCTATCAAGACGACCCAGTGGCGAAAGCGCTCAGCGCTCTCGATTTCACCGTCGAAACGGTTTCCGATTTATCCCAGCTAAAGCCGGGGCTTCTCTCGGGAGCACGCGCTGTGATCCTCAATAATATACCGGCCCACGAAGTCCCCACGGATTTCATGAAATCGTTAGATTTCTTTGTCCGCGAGCAAGGAGGCGGCTTGCTGATGGCGGGCGGAGAGCGCTCCTTCGGATCGGGAGGCTATTTCCAATCGCCGATTGATTCATTGCTCCCCGTTTCCATGGAACTGAAATCTGAGCATCGGAAACTGTCCGTCGCCCTAGCAATCGTCATGGATCGCTCTGGCTCGATGAGCGTAGGAGTCGCAGGAGGGAAAACGAAAATGGATCTAGCGAATTCCGGGGCAGCAAATGCAATCGATCTGTTAGGCCCGATGGATCAAGTCGCGGTGTTCGCCGTAGATAGTGAAGCCACGACGACGATTCCTCTCACCCGCATTGAGAACAAAAAGGCCGAACTCAGTGCGCGGACTCGCAAGATCGTTTCCTCCGGAGGCGGTATCTTTGTGTATAATGGCCTGAAAGCCGCGTGGGATGAATTGAAAAAATCTCCCGCTGGCACGCGCCACGTCATCCTTTTTTCTGATGCACAAGATACAGAAGAACCGGGAGATTATAAAAACCTCATCAAAGAAATGACCGATAACGGAGCGACGATTTCCGTGATCGGACTGGGCACGAATAAAGACATCGATTCCGCGCTGTTAGAAGATATTGCGAAACTCGGGAAAGGTCGGATTTTCTTTTCCGAGCAGCCGATGGATATTCCTAAAATTTTCGCGCAAGAAACCGTCACGATTGCTCGCTCCGCCTTTATTAAAGACCCCGTCGGCGCACAGGCGACAGGCCGCTGGTCAGAAATTTCCCCCAAACCTCTCGACTGGTTCCAGCAAGTGGATGGCTATAATTTATCCTACGCACGCGAAGACGCGACGGTCTCCTTAGTTTCAAAAGATGAATACGTTGCTCCGCTGGTGGCGCATGCCCGCCGCGGTCTGGGAAGGAGCGCCGCAGTTTCATTTCCGTTAGGCGGTGAGTTTTCAGAAACTGCTAGAAATTGGCCTGGCTATGGAGATTTTTTGCAAACAATGGGCCGCTTTTTGATGGGAGACGATACGCCTCCGGGTATCGCCTTACGCCATCGGCTGGAAGGCACGCGCCTAACATTAGATCTGTTATATGACACCGAAACCTGGTCGAAAAAGTTAGCCACGCTACCGCCCAAAGTCCGCTTGCGTGACGACACGGGAGGAGCCACTACCGATCTGCCCTGGCGCAGAATCGCTCCCGGTCATTTCTCCCTCACACGCGATCTCGATGAAGGCAGCATTGTTCGTGGTGCCGTCCAGGTGGGAGAAAATGCGCTGCCGTTTGGGCCACTCAGTGTGGGATCTTCCGTCGAGTGGGCTTTCGAGTCAGAGCGCCTCGCGGATTTAAGAACTGTTTCTCTACAAACGAAAGGTCGTGAGCTGTTAGATATTTCCACCGCTTGGCTGCGGCCACCTTTCGTCGCGGAAACATCACTGCGTCTCCCGCTGGGCATCGCACTCGTGCTGCTCATTCTAGCGGAGGCATTACTCACACGGACTGAGTGGAAATTACCACAATTCGCTCTCCCTAGACGCGCTCCCAAACAGCGTCGGGAGAAAGTCTTAAAAATCAAATCTCCCGCGCAGCCGCTGCCTGCCGCACCCACTGCGAAGGAGCCCGAAAAGGCACCAGAAATTTCCACAGTGGAAACGGCTAGGAGTTCCCGCTATCAACGCGCAAAGGATCGCAAGTAGTTTTTCACTGGAGTTCTTTTCTTCATTCGGGGGGCGCACGCTTCCAGCGTGCCATTTCCGGCATCCTGCCGGGAATTCTTATAATCTCGGATTCAATACAGGCAAAGAAACGCTCCTTTCATCAAATCATCCCCGCCCATGGTGAAAGAGGTCTACTGAGCAGAAACTAAGCTGCTTCTTTTCAAGGCTTGCATCTGATCGCGAATCATCGATTCTGCGCGCCGCATGAGCAATCGTTTAGAAGGAAAAGTTCTAGTGGCGCAGGGTGGGGGACCGACACCTGTGATTAACCAAAGCGTTGTCGGCGTGGCTCTGGAAGCCCGTAAATTCAGCCAAGTCACATCCATTTATGGCGCCCTGCACGGCGTCAGCGGGATTGTTGGAGAAAACTTCGTCGATCTAACACGCGAGACAACGCACAACCTAGAGCGTGTCGCTGGCACTCCCTCTTCTGGCCTACTTTCTACCCGGGACAAGCCGGACGAAGAATACTGCGCCCGGATGTTCAAGGTCATGCAAGCCCATGACATTCGCTACTTCTTCTACGTCGGCGGAAACGATTCCTCGGACACGGTCCGCATCGTCAATGAGCAGGCAAAAGCCGCAAACTACGAACTGCGTGCCATCCACATTCCTAAGACGATCGATAACGATCTGGAGGAAAATGATCACTGCCCAGGATTCGGCTCTGCAGCCCGCTTCGTAGCCCAAGCATTCATGGGAGTGAACTTGGACAACCGTGCACTGCAAGGCGTCTACATCGGCGTCGTCATGGGGCGCCACGCCGGTTTCCTCACGGCTTCCTCCGCTCTCGCCCAAAAGTATTTCGACGACGGTCCGCACCTCATCTATCTCCCAGAGCGCCACTTCATCATGGAAAATTTCCTGGCTGATGTAGACCGTGTCTATCAAAAACACGGCCTCTGCACCATCGCTGTTTCCGAAGGCATCGCCGCTCCTGATGGCACGGCGATGATCACGAAATTATTAGGAACTGAAGAACGCGATTCACACGGAAATATCCAGCTTTCCGGCACCGGTGCACTGGGTGATTTGCTTTCTAACGAAATCCGCAAGGGCCTAGGCATCAAACGTGTGCGCTCTGACACATTCGGCTATCTCCAGCGCTCCTTCATGGGCATTCAGTCAGATCGCGATTCACATGAAGCCCGCGAAGTCGCTGAAAAAGCCGTCCAGTATGCCATGTGGGATAATGTCGATGGCTCCGTGGCGATCAAACGCCCCGTTCTCGACTACAGCGTCGATTACCAACTCGTTCCGATTGACAACGTCGCAGGGAAAACCCGTCACATGCCAGACAACTTCATGAACGAAGCAGGCAACGGCGTGACGCAAGATTTCCTAAGCTACTGCCGCCCACTGTTAGGCTCGAATTTCCCGGAACCTCATCGTCTCCGTGCGCCAAAGGTTGCGAAAATTCTGCATCAATAGAGCAGCTCGTCGATTTCCCGCCAACTCATGGAAATTCGTAATCGAAACCAACAGATCCCTTTTACGACCAAAGACGGATCCACGATTCGGAGTTTGTTAGATCGATCCAATGCTCCTGTGCGCAACCAGAGTCTCGCCGAGGCCAGCTTGCCCGCAGGAGCAAAAATCGAACGCCACTATCATCGAGTCAGCGAAGAATTCTACTACATCACCGCAGGACGCGGCCTGATGGAAGTCGATAGTATCGAACGTGAAGTTTCACCCGGTGATGCCATCCTCATCCCACCGGGAGCATGGCACCAAATCCACGCTACTGATTCGTTAGAATTTCTCTGCTGCTGCGCGCCACCGTATGCGCACGATGACACTTATTTTCTTTGATCGTATCGATTCAGTCATGCTCCCCCGTGCCTCCTCCGCCTTTTTCACCAATTCCCTGTCGATGTTTTCGGCGTAGCGACAGCATGACTGGGAGTAGCCCAGCACGCGACCCCTATCAGCGGGGGCGAGCGTCGATCACGGGTGAGGTTGAATCTAGGCAGGAGCGTGAGAACAGGGCAGCTGATAGAGGTTGCTGTGTCTCGTCTCATAAGCTGGATTTCAGCCACGAAAGAGGCTACAACAATCGTTCCGAAATGGAACCCAAAACGGCCGTGTGATGCAATCTGGTGGCGCGGCAAGACCTCTGCGAAAGCAGATGAGTCTGTGAACAAGATAAGGCATCACAC
>JAAURL010000034.1 GCA_012032235.1 Akkermansiaceae bacterium
TTTTTTTCCTAAATTAATGTCAATTCTCTTGGAAGTGCAATGTCTCAAACCTAATACATCCCCCTTATTCACCCCATTATTCCCTACAAATCCATACAGATTCACACCACCCTCTTCCTCAATCGGATCTCTACTCGGCCATCTTCCAGTCCTAGGGTCGTACCAGCGGTAGCCGTAGTAGTTGAGGCCGGTGTGGTCGTCTTGGGGTTTGGTGGAGAAGCGATAGGGGTTCGCCTTGGCGAGCGGGCCGGTGGCGCGGAGGACTTCGCCGAAGGGGCCGTAGTCGTAGGTGGCGGTAGTTTGGCGGGTGGTGGCATCGACGAGGGAGGTGACGTTGCCATTGCCGTCGTAGCAGTAGATTTGGGTGGAGTTATTTCCGGGAGTGCTGCTGAAGAAGCGGCCCCAGAGGAGACCGCCGACGCCGCCTGCGCCTTGCATGGAACCGGAGAGATCGGTGCCCCAGGTGTAGGTTTTTGAAGAGTGGGCGGGACGCCCACGCTCCTTGAGAACTCGGCGATGCAGTTCCAGCCATCGTAGAGGTAGATGGTGGTGGCTGTTCCGTTTACGGTGGTGGAAATCCGGCGGGATTGGGAATCGTAGGCGTGAGTGACGACCGGGCCGCCGGGGAGGACGGAAGCTGCGCGGGTGAGGCGATTTTCCTCGTCCCAAGTGTAGGTAAAGAGGCCGTCAGCGGTGAGATTTCCATCGGCATCGTAGGTGGGAGAGAAGCTCTGCGGTGGGAAAACATGGGTGCCGCTATAGCTATTTCCAACGGAGCCAACAGCAATGGAGATGGATTGTGGGCTGGAGGAAATAGACGCGGTGAGTTCTTTCCAGAAATACTCGCTCTGGCGGGTGGTGGCTTGGCCATTGACGGTGACGGAGTCTCCCACTGGGGCGGTGCCGGTGACGTAGAGGCTGGGAGCGCTAGTGAGCTGGGTGTATTGGTTCAGCGCATTGACGGTGTAGCCCAGGCTGCGGTTGTTGGCTCCGGTGGAATCGCCGCCAAAGCTGGCGGAGGTGCGGTTGCCAATGCCATCGAAGGCATAGCCGAGGCTGCGACCGCCGAGCGGGGCAGCGGCGGCATTTTTCTGCACGGCATTGGTGACCTCGCCCCGGGAATTGTAGCCGTAGTTCCAGGAAGTTTTATCGAGCAAGGTGGCCTTGGTGCGTTGATCGAGGTCATTGAGCGCGTAGGTGTGGCCGGAGTAGGCGTTAAAACCAGCGGCGGTCTGGCCATTGTGCGAGGCGATGGAAAGGAGGCGACCGAGGGCATCGAAGGTGCGAGTATGATAGAGCGTGGCGGTGCTGCTATTTTCCGGAGCGATGGCGATCTGCTCGATCTGCTGGAAAGTGGGATGGTAGCGGTAGTGCGCGGTCTGGCCATTGGCGGTGACATTGGCAAGGCGACCCGAGGCATCGTGCTGGTAGCGGGTGTCTTGGATGGTGGCGCTGCCATTTTTCGCCCGCAGGGCGGAGGGGCGACCGAGGAAATCCGCAGTGTAGTCCAGCGACATGCCACTGAGTGGGCCGGTGCCGGTGGTGGAAATATCATCGACGTAGCCACGGCTGGTGTAGCTGGTGGCGGTGGTGCCCGCGGCGTCGGTGAAGCTGGTTATGCGGCCCAAGCGATCGCGGGAAACGATGGCCATGTCTGGCGTGGCGGGATCGGCATAATCGACGCTGCTGAGTGCGCCGTGAGCCGGGCTGTAGCTGTAGGTAGTGGTGAGATTTCGCGCCGAGGTGCGGGTTTTCAAACGACCTGCTGCGGTGTAGGTGTAGCTGGGACCTGTGCCGGTGCCGGGAGTGGGGCTGTTGTAGAGCTTTTGCTGGAGCAGGCCGCGCTGTGGATCGTAAACCCAGCGAGTGACGGCGGTCTGAGTGCCGTAGGTGGTGAGGGTGGCGAGCCGCTGGGCGTAGTCATAGGTATAACTCGTCCGGTAAGTCTGGCCGCCATTGATTTCGTAGGTCTTACCATTGGGGTAATAGGTTGTGGTGGTGACATTGGTCAGCGCGGCTCCGGCGGCATCGAGGCTATCCGGGGCATCGGTGGCGGTCAGGCGGCTGCGTTGATCGTAGAAATAAGTGGTGCTGCGAGCGGCGCTGGTGGATTCCGTTTTCACCACATCCGTGCTATCGGAAACGTAGGTGCGGTTCTGAGTTTGAGTTCGGGAATCGGCCCGAGTGACGAGGCGGTTCAGCGAATCGTAACCGTAGTCCACGGTGTAAAGCGTGACGGAATTGGCGTCCTGCGCGGTTTCTAGGTCCAGCAAGCCATCGGTGTAAATCTGAATGCCCTTGGTGCCATCGCGATTGATGGTGGTGACGGTCCAGTCGCCATCATTCGCGGTGCCGAGATCAGTGAAGCTGGTGGTGGTGATGGGATTCGCCTCGGTGGGAAATTCCGTGGTCCAGGTGGCCATGCCGTTAGCGGATTCATCCACCTCGCGGATGATTTGGGTGCCGGTGCCGGAGTTGTTAGAAACGGCGGAAGTCGTCCGCGTGACCGGGATGCCATTTCGCAAGGCGGCGCTGTAGGTGGTGATGCTGAGTCGGTCCTGTGCTGGATCGATGAGGCCGTTTTTATCGAGATCGACCGCCGTGGTGGTGCGGCGGCCCCGAGCATCGTAGGCATAGAGCGTGATGATGCCATCCGGATCGGTGGAGGAAATCATCTGGCCGATCGAATTATAAACGGCGCTGGTGGTGGCAGCGGGCGCGGTGGGGCCTGCGGCTTGGATGGTGGAAATCGTGCGGCCCAAGCCGTCTTTGCGGGAAATCGTCGTTTCGCGCAGCGTCGTGCCGTCGGTATCGACGTAGGATTGCGTGTCGAAAAGGCCATTCGCATCGGCACTGTAGCTGTAGCGCATGGTGGGGTTCATGGAGCCAGTGGTCTCGGCCAGCTCGCCGCCTAGATAATAATCCTGCTGGGAAGTCGGCGCGGTTGGATTCTCCATCGGCCAGCGGATAAATCGTCACCATGCGGCGGCCAATCCCGACTGGCAAGGATGGCGCGGGAGTTTGCCCAGCATAAGTGGTGACCATAGTCGTGGCGACGAGCGAGCCGTCCTTGGCCGAGCGCTCCCAGCTTTCGGTCACATCGCCCACGAGATTTCTAACAGTCCTGGAAATTTCGTTTGCAGCATTGGCGGCAGAAACGGTAGGCAGGAAACCGGTGACGCTTTCGTTATACCGATGCGTGCTCATCGTGAGGCCATTGTAAACGGTCTCTGTCGTCACGCCGAGGCGGTTGGTCTTGATGACGCGTTTTTGCTCGTCGTAGGCGTAGTGAGTGGTGATGCCGTAGCGGTCGGTTTCGCTGGAGACGCCGCAGCAGCCGTAAGTCTTGCTGGTGGTGTAAGTCTGGGAAGCAATCGTCGGGAAATGCGAAATTGCCGTCGGACGGCCAAAGGAATCTGTCGCGGTGGCGATCCATTCATCGGTCACAGTCTTCACCGCTCCTTCCACGTCTTCTACTTTCATGTAAGTCTCTTGGCCGAATTCGTTGTAGGTGATGTTCGTGATCGTGCCGGAAGTGATCACATTGCCGGAGGTTTCCACTGCGGGAAATCCCTCGTAAGTCCGGCGCTTGCGGAAACCGCCTTCGGTGAATTCCCGAGTGGCCGTGATCGTGCCGTCCGCGTGCTTGCGCCAGACTGAGAAAACCGAACTCCCAATGCCCGCTTCGAAAAGAGTTTTCCCATAAACTCGCTCCGTTCGGGAAAGGATCACTCCTGTGGGAGATTTCTCGGTGATAATTTCTCCACCTGCGTCATCGGCTGTTCTCTCCCTGCGGCTGATTTCCTGGCCATTGACTTTGGTAACGGTTAGGCCGGGAATCATTCCTACTCCTTTTTGATAGGTAAATGTAGACTTCGTCGTTGCTCCGTAATTTTCACGAGCTTCCGTGATGAAACGGAAAGTGGAGGTGGGATCTCCAGCGACGTTCCACTGCGGATTGACACTGTAGAAATACTCCGTCTTGGAACCATCGGGGCGGGTTTCGCTTTCTAATTGATCGCGATTGAATGCGGCGAGTTGGGCAGCATCTGGCGTGGAATAGTCTGCGGGATTGAATGGAGCGTTCGGCCTAAAGGCATAACTCGTCGTCAGCTTTTTTCCGTCTGGATCGCTGACTTTTTTGACGAGCTGCCAAGTGGATTGACCACGGGCGATGTCGTGGGTTTCCTCATCGGAAATGACGATGAAGTTTCCAGCCGCATTCTCCTCCTCGATCTTTTCGCGAGCGATTCGTGAGATATTTTTGGTTGCAGGGATGTTGGTGTATTGAACAACGGTACCAATAAGCACGATGTTCCCATTGGCATCACGCTGAGGCTCAAAAGTCGGATTCCCTTGAGAGTCGAAGACAAAATCTGTGGTCACTGCTTCGTTCCGAGTGATACGCTTGGTCCCATTATCAGTGAGCATCACCCAAGTTTGATCATCCGGTTTGCTATAAATCGTCGAGATCGTCTTACCATTGATGGTTTCCGATAGGTTAAACGTCATCGCCGGGCCGACTCCGACATTCTCCATGACTAGCTGGCGCATCACCGTGCCGCCTTGAACGACGTCGCTTACGATCGTGGCATCTTTTTAACCGTAATGGTCGTGCGGCTCGGCACTACGGTGTCTTGTACGACTTCAGTGATATATTTCCCGGAAACGAGGCGGGTTGTTTGGGGGTTAGGATTACTTCTCGTTGCACCAGATGAAATAAAATCAAAGCCTGATTTGTTCGAATTGCTCTGCGCGACATTGCCAGGATTTGATAGTGAGGCAGAATAGAAACCTAACTCAACCGGCTGGCCCGAAGCTCCGATACCAATCGGGATGCTCAAACGTGGGCCGCTGCTGTTGACGGAGCTTGTGGCAGTAGTGGCAGTGTTGCTGGAAGTCAATTTTTCATCACTTAGCGACTGCTGAGTGGAACATGACGCAGTTTTGCAGCCACAGTCTTCGTCGTCGAGAGGCGGGAAGTTCCATGAAAAGTAGAGCTCCTGATATTCTACTCCTAATTCATCATACCCTCGAACTATAGTATTTCCTGAATAACCATAGTCTTTTGTATTTATGATGATATCTCCCGTAGTACCCGGTGGCTTAGTCATAGGAAATTCAGTAACCGGATTTGGTCCGAGGTATAGGTTGTATCTAGGATTATAGTAAACACAAAGGCTGTACCCAATCATCGCAAAAGGGAAAGCTACAAAATCTATTCTTGGGCGGATACTTCCAAAACCCATAGAGTCATAGTTCGCATCAAAGGTAGATATTGCACTCGTGAGTGTATGATGACCACCAGCTGCTGATCGAATAGGATTTAGGAAGTAAGATCCCCTTTTATAGTAGCCTGGAAAACACTGCCCAAATCCCGAATTTCCCAACGCCAAAAACAATGCTGCTAGATAAACAAATTTCATATATCAAATCTTGGTAAAAACTTTAAAACTTACTGGTTCTTGCCAGTTGTTAGTCACTTGGGTGACCGTGTTGGGATCGAGATTTCCGATCGGAACGGGAGCGGTGCTGGGGATGTGATTCGGGTTTGAGCCGTTGATAAATTCCTCCTGATTATTCACGCCATCGCCATCGGGATCTGCATTGGCGATTTGGGAGAGATTTCCAAAATATTGGATTTCCCACGAGTCCAGCAGGCCGTCTTGGTCCGAATCGCCCACCAATGCCGGGACGAGGAGCGGGCTGGTGCCGAGAGTCTCGATCTCATAGGCGTTTGAAAATCCATCGCGGTCGAAGTCAGCATTTCGCGCAGCGGTGAGATCGGCGATGGAGGGATCATCCACGTGTTGGAGACGCATGAAAAACTGGGATGCACCGTGATCTGGGACGCTGAGGCTTTTCGCTCCGGTGCCGAACTCCATGTGCGGCATGTAGTTCCATGTGACCAGATCGGGACTCCACTGCGGGAAATAAGTCCGCCCGGCGACGCCCTGCCATGTGGCATTCCACGTCTCCGCAGCGCCGGGAGTGAATTGCATTTTCGGCTGCTGGATGGGCTGTCCATGCGCTAGCTCCATGGAGAATACCGCAAGGAGCAGCACGCTGGAGCAGCGCGAAAGAGGGAGGAAAAAGCGCAATGATTTTTTCATGATCAATTCGGGAGAAATTGGCAATTACGGAGCGATCTAACCGCTAAATTCCGCCGCTGGCGAGCAAACAATCTTATTCACGAAGGAGCGCTTCACTTTGCGGGGAAGGAGCAAGAGAAATCGACAGCTGGATCCAGCGAGATTGCCAAGCTTTTGCATCTCTTGATTCATCAAAATTTTTCCCTCTAACGGCTCATCGCAGTCTTCGCCCAGCAGGATGACAATGCCAGAAGGAGGGTTCAAGGAATCCCCCCTTGAAAAAGAACCGCAAAAACCCTGTAAGCCTATGACTTACAGGGCTTTGAGAGTGGTACACCCGAAGGGACTCGAACCCCTAACCTTCTGATTCGTAGTCAGACGATCTATCCAATTGATCTACGGGTGCCTTGCGGCATGCGCGGGGCGGAAAGAAGCCGCTTTTTCAGATCCATGTCAAGATATTCGGCAGAATTTTTCGACAGTCTTCGGCGATGGACGGAAATGCCGGGAGATGTAATATCCATCGTTATGGAACATCGAATCGAAATGTGGCGCACTTTCCGCCGAGCGATCACAGCATTGGCGATCATCGGCGGAGCTTATTTTTTAATCGTCAGGCCGATAGAACGTGCACTCGCTGGAACAAAGGTCAGTGTCGAGACCAGTCTGCAAAAAGTTCTGAGTGCGATTACGAATACAGATACTCGTATTGTGGAGGGACGGGCAGAAATTACTGGGACCTCCGAGATTGCCGAGCTTTCGCTACTGGAAATGCGGATGAATGCCACCCGAACCATTGAAAAATCCGAGGAGCTTTCCGGGATTATCCCACTGGGCACCAAGAAACTGATCGTGCGCGGCCACTATAAAGTGAAAAGCGGCTACCGATTGAAAGAGGGTGTCTCGTTGCGGATGCAAAATGGCAAACCGCTGGCCCGTTTCCCAAAGCCGGAGGTTCTTTCCGTCGAGCTGTTAGATCACGAGATTCTGAGCGAGGACGATGGCTGGTTCAACAAAATCCAAGCTGGCGACCGTGAGCAGATTCTCCGTGAATTACGGAATCAAATGCGCGAAGAAGCAGAGAAAAGTGGGATGTTAGAAACGGTGGAAAGCACGCTGCGAAATCGCCTGCGAGATTTGCTAGGCGCAGAATCTGTGGCGGTGGAGCAGGTGTTACCCTGAAAACAATCCCTTAAGTGGGCTGCTCGCCTCTGGCCATCACGACTTTACCAGTCCGGACGGTCTCGATGATTTCAAATTGTCCTAACATGCCGATGGCCGCGTCGATTTCAGAAGAATCGCCGGAGATCAGGGCGATCATCGATTGTGGTGTGAGATCGACGGTTTTGCCGCCAAAGTGCTCGATGATTTGCAGCGCTTGGGTGCGTTGGCTGTCGTTGGCTAGGAACTTCACCATGATTAGCTCTTTGACGACAGCATCTTGACTGTCGTGCTCAGAGCAATGGATCACATCGATGAGCTTATTCACCTGCATGATGATTTGCGATAATCCCTGTGGGTCACCGGAAATATCGATGGTCATACGGGAGAAATTCGCATTGCGCCCTTCGGAAACGACTAGGGAGTCGATGTTGAAAGCGCGGCGGGAGAAGACTTGGCAAATCCGCATGAGGACGCCTGGCTCGTTATTCACCAGCACGGAAATAGTATGGCTTTGGCCGTTTGCCTTTGCAGTAGGAATAGGTGTGTCAGTCGTGACGATCGTTTTGGACATTGGGAAAGTTTTCGGTTGGAAGTTTTCAGTTTTCAGAAAGAAGCGAGTAAGAGTCAGTGTTCACCTCCCAGTTTTTTCCTGAAAACTGAACACTGAAAACTAGCAAACTTGAATCATGTGGAACCGACTGGTTTTGCCATTTTCTGTTTTGGCGCTTCGGTAATCATATCTTCTAGCGCGGCACCCGCTGGGATCATCGGGAAGACGTTATCTGTTTTCACACACTCGGCGTGAATGAGGATGGGGCCTTCGTTATAAGCGAGTGCTTTTTGCAGCTGCTTCGTGACATCGGCGGGACGCTTGATGTGGACGGATGGGATCCCGTACGCAGCAGCGAGTTTGCAGAAATCAGGATTGCCTACGAGGTCAACGCCAGAAGTGCGGTCTTCATAGAAGAGCTCCTGCCACTGGCGGACCATGCCGAGGTAGTGGTTGTTGAGCACAACGATTTTGATCGGCAGCTTGTGAATTTGTGCCGTGGCGAGCTCGAACAAAGTCATCTGGAAGCCACCATCGCCGGAAATGGAAATCACCGTTTTGTCCGGGCAGGCAAGCTGTGCACCGATGGCTGCGGGAAAGCCGAAGCCCATGGTGCCTGCGCCACCAGACGACAGCCAATGATAAGATTCGTGGTTTTTATAAAACTGCGCGGCCCACATCTGGTGCTGGCCAACGTCGGTGGAGACGATGGCTTTGCCTTCGGTGAGTTGATATAGCTCGTCGATGACTTGCTGCATCCTCAAGCCGCCTTGTTTTTTATAGGAAAGCGGAAATTTCTTTTTGTAGCCGTCTAATTTTGCCAGCCATTCTTTTGTTTCCAACGGGCCGATCTTCTCATTGATTTCCGCCAGTGCGGCCTTGGCATCACCGACGATTTGCACATCTGGCTTGATCATCTTGCCCATTTCCGCGGGGTCGATGTCGATGTGGATGATCTTTGCCGTGGCGCAGAATTTTGAGGGCTGGCCGATGATGCGGTCATCGAAACGTGAGCCAACATTGATGAGGAGATCGCACTCGATCATCGCTTTGTTAGCATAAGCGGTGCCGTGCATTCCTAACATTCCGAGGGCCAACGGATGAGTTTCTGGGAAAACTCCTTTACCAAGAAGCGTGGATGTCACCGGGCAGCCCAGTGTTTCTGCGAGATGCATCAGCTCTTTGTCGGCACGGGCGATCATGCAACCTTGACCTGCGAGGATGACCGGGCGTTTCGCTTTTGCGATCAGATCTGAGGCTAGCTTTACCGCTGCGGCGTCAATCTGGAATGAACCCGATGGATCGTAACCTGGAAGATTGATCGGCGGATTCATGTCGCCGCTGAATGGGCCCTGGGAAATGTCTTTCGGGATGTCAATCAACACCGGACCCGGGCGGCCTGTGGTAGAAATGTGATAGGCTTCGCGAGCGTTCTTGGTAGCGCGTTGCTATCTTTTACTAGGTAGTTGTGCTTCACCACTGGGATCGTGATCCCGAAAATATCGGCTTCCTGAAAAGCGTCTTTGCCCAGCATCCATGTCACGGTCTGACCGCAAATCACTAGCATTGGCACGGAATCCATCATCGCGGTCATCAGACCTGTGACGGTATTGCCAGCTCCCGGTCCAGAGGTAACGAGAACTGCGGCGGGGCGACCCGTCGCGCGGGCGTAGCCATCAGCCATGTGGACGGCACCTTGCTCGTGGCGAACGAGGATGAACTTCATCTTCGTTTTGACAGTTTCGAGAGCGTCGAAAATCGGGATCGCTGCGCCACCGGAGTAGCCGAAGATGTATTCGATGCCTAAATCATCGAGAGTTTTGATAAGTGCCTGTGCGCCGTCCATTTTGGTTGTGCTCATAAAAATTGCGGTTTGGGCAAGAAACATGCTCGATTTTTCTCGATGAGCAACTCGAAAATTAAGGAAATTTCGGCAAAGTTGGATTTTTTTGGTATTGAAACTTTGAAAAATCGGGAATTTTCCATGATTTCGCGATTAGAATGATCCTCTCTCGGCAAGTTCTTACTGAGCAAGACTACTGCTTTTTCGTCACGCTCCGCAGCCATGTAACGAAAGATTCTTCCGTGTGTTCGCCGGAGGCTAAATGCAGCATGCTGAAATATAAATCCTCTTTTGTAGCGTCGAGATGATAGCCATTCCATTTCAAGAAAAGGCGATAAACGACGTGCGCTGTGCGTTTATTTCCATCAAGAAATGGATGATTTTTGCCAAGCCGTGGGCATAGGCTGCTGCTAATTGGCAAACATCGGGCGGAGGATTACCATAGGCAAAAAGCTGTTGAGGCCTCGCCAAAGCAGACTCCAAGAGGTTCTCGTCTCTCAGGCCAGACTGACCTCCATGCTCTGCGAGTTGTCGCTCGTGAATGGCCAGCGCGATGTCGGATGTGATCCATCGATAATCGTTCATCAATTTACTGAGCTAATTTTCTCAAAACATCCCGATCTTCACGCATGATTCCTTCTGCTAAGGTCATCGCTTCCGCGAAAACTTCATCATACGCCGAGAGCTGAATGCCAATAGGTGTCTCGGTCACGGTCAGGGTGTCGCCTTTTGAAACGCGGAGTTTTTCTAAAATTTCCTTGGGTAGAACGATGCCTGCGGAGTTCCCGACTGTGGTAATTTTTACAGTAGTCATGTCTTCATTATAACCAAAGTTATAACATTCTCAAGTCGTTATTTCCCTGCCTATTTTTAAAATTCGTTAGTCTGTCAGTAGGATTGACGTTCGCGCCACATCCCGCTGAGATGCGGGCCCGCCGGATGGCGGATCTATCCATGGACTATCAAGCGAAAATCGCAACTAATGTCGCATCAATCCCGCGCTCGGGTATTCGCGATTTCTTCGACCTCGTTATTGGCCGCGACGATGTCATCTCGTTGGGCGTTGGCGAGCCTGACTTTGTCACTCCATGGCACATCCGCGAGGCTGCGATTTTCTCGTTAGAAAAAGGTCAAACGACTTACACGGCGAACCTCGGATTGCTTTCTCTGCGAAAGGCGATTTCCCGCTATGTGAAAGATTTTTCCATGTCGGCTATGATCCGGCAAAGGAAGTGCTCGTTACCGTCGGGGTTTCGGAGGCGATCGACATCGCCCTGCGAGCCTTGATCAATCCGGGTGACGAGGTCATTTATCACGAGCCGTGCTACGTTTCCTACAGTCCTAGTATCATCATGGCGCACGGCGTCCCGGTTCCGGTCCTGACGACGAAGGAGGATGAATTTTCACTAAAGCCGGATAAGCTCGCCGCCGCCATCACGCCGAAATCACGGATTATTTTCCTCAATTTCCCCACGAATCCGACGGGTGCCTGTGCTTCCCGCGAAGATCTGGAAGGCATCGCCAAGCTAGCCATTGAGCATGATCTGATCGTGCTGACAGATGAAATTTATAGCGAGCTGCGTTACGACGAGACCGACCCGCACGTTTGCATCGCCTCGCTGCCAGGGATGAAGGAGCGGACGATTTTGTTGCATGGTTTTTCGAAAGCATTTGCCATGACCGGTTTCCGCCTTGGCTATGCTTGTGCACCGCAGCCGATTATCGAAGCGATGATGAAAATCCATCAATACTCGATGCTCTGTGCGCCGATCATGAGCCAAAACGCCGCAATCGAAGCACTGGAAAATGGCCAGCCTGCCATGATCGAAATGCGTAACAGTTACCATCAGCGTCGTGATTTCCTCGTGAAGCGGCTCAACGAAATCGGGCTCGACTGTCACACACCGGGAGGAGCATTTTATGTTTTCCCTGATATCCGTAGCACGGGTCTGACGAGCAAAGAATTCGCCATGCGCCTTTTGGAGGAAGAGAACGTCGCCTGTGTGCCGGGAACAGCTTTTGGTCCATCGGGAGAAGGCTTCTTGCGTTGCTGTTATGCGACGGCTTTTGAAAAAATCAGTATCGCGACAGATCGGATCGAAAGTTTCGTGAGTCGGTTGAAATAAGCATGAGCGCGCAGCCACTCGCACAAAATCCAGAGCGGCTCACCCGGGCGCACGTCGTGCCATTTGCGGTCTTCATGTGCTTCATGATCGTGAATCAGCTAGTGGACGGATTCATCAAGTGGGATCATCCCGACGCGCCATGGTGGCGCCAAGATCCTTCGCAATTTGTCTATCCGGCCCAGACCTTGATCACTCTCGGTTTTATCATCTATTTCTGGCGGAGTTATACATTGAACGTGTCGCTGAAATGGGCGCTGATCGGCGTGGTGTTCGGCATCGTTGGGATTGGTTTTTGGCTTTTGCCAACTTATCTCTATGACGCTTGGGGACTCACGGGAAAAACGGAAGGTTGGATGAATCTGCTAGGAATCACCGAGCGCAAGGATGGATTCAATCCTAACATTTTTGAAAATCCACTCGCCTATTGGACATCGCTTCTTTTGCGTTTTTTACGTGCCGCAGTCGTCGTCGCACTGGTGGAGGAAATTTTTTGGCGCGGATTCATTATGCGTTTTGTCTGCGATTGGGAAGGTGAATACTGGAAGCAGCCTTTCGGTCGTCCCCACTGGCTTTCCTATCTGATCGTGACCGGCCTTTTCATCGCAGCTCATGGCAAAGTGGATTATGCCGCCGCCTTTATTTACGGTAGTCTTACCTATCTATTATGCATTTGGAGTAAAAGCCTCGCAGCCTGCATCATCATGCACGGCGTGGCCAATTTCCTGATGGGGCTTTATATCATGAAGACCGGAAATTACGGATTATGGTGATTTGTTAGAAATTGGATCCATCATGAAGCCCCCACTACTCCGCATCGCCATCATTGGATGCGGGACTGCGGGGCCAGCGGCGGCAATTTTACTGAAACGGCAAGGCCATGAGGTGGCTCTGTTTGAACGTGCCGAAGAGTGCAAAAGCGGTCGGTGCAGGTTTTCTCCTTCAGCCATCCGGCATGGTCGTTTTGGAGGAGCTTGGCATTTTGGAGAGTGTGTTAGATCACGCCGCAAAAGTGGATCGACTACATGTTTTAAATGCGAGTGGAGATACATTATTGGATCTGAATTACGAAGATCTCGGGTCAGGAAAATTCGGTGCAGGATTGCATCGTCCTGTGTTGCTGCACTACCTGATTGAGGCGATGCAGACAGAGCAAGTGGACGTTCGCTGGGGTTGGGAAATTCAAGAAGTCGTCAAAACCGAAAATCGTTGGACCCTACGATCTACAGAAGGAAAAGAGTGCGCTGGATTTGATTTGTTAATTGTAGCTGACGGAGCGCGCTCAAAGTTTCGCCAGCTAGCTAAAACTAGCGAAGTGAATCGCGGCTATCCTTGGGGCGCGCATTGGTTCATCGGAAAAAACAACGATGTGTTTCCTGAAAACGAACTCTACCAAGTCGTAGATGGCACGCGCCGATTAGGCGGTTTTCTCGCTACTGGATATGAACTCTATGGCGGCGATTCTTTAGTCAGTCTTTTCTGGAGTATTAAAATCGAAGATGACGCAGCGTGGCGGGAGAAGCCTCTGACAGATTGGAAAGCCGAAATTCTCACTCTCTGCCCACGCGCTAAAAATTTGTTAGATCAAATCACTTCATGGGATCAAGTGCTCACCGCACGCTACGGAGATGTTAGGATGCGACGTTGCTATGGCGAGGGAGTGATCATTTTGGGTGATGCCGCCCATGCGATGAGTCCACAGCTAGGCCAAGGCGTGAATCTCGCTCTAGCTGATGCTTCGTGTCTTGCTGATTGCCTCGCGCATCACTCCCTTCCAGATGCACTTGCTTTATATGAGCGCCGACGGCGTTGGACGCTTCTCTACTATCAATTTGCGACCCGCTGGCTCACACCGTGGTTTCAATCAGATTATAACTGGTTAACACCGATTCGTCGTATATTTTTCGCGATTGCTGGCCGGATTCCGTGGGCGAAATTTCTGATGACGCTCTCAATGGCAGGTCTGGTAGGTGCTGGAAACACCATAAACCGTTGTTCCAGCACTTCAGCCAATATCCCAAAATAAGGTGGCAAGTCCACCAAATCTTCTTCGTTGCTGATGCGATTTCCGTGGGATAAAGATAGCGCATCCACCCATGAAACATTACTTCATCCTTTTCGTGTCAGCCGCTCTCTTGGCGACTGGCTTCGCTGCAGAAGCTCTCAATTCGCGCGCCTTGTTGAATGGTAAAGATCTCAGCGGCTGGACTAGCGAAGGATTTGTGTTAGAAGGCGACACAATCGTTTCCACGGGCAAAGGGCAGAGTTTGGTTTCTCTCGAAACATTTTCTACTTACACGCTGGAGTTTGATTTTAAACTCACCGCAGGCGCGAGCGGTGGCGTTGGCATTCATTATCCGGGAACGGGTGATGCTGCTGAAACGGGAGTGGAGTTGGTGATTCTGGATTCAACATCGGAAAAGCACAAGGGCCTGCCAGATCTGCAAGGCAATGGTGCCATCTCCAAACTCATTGCGGCGAAGAAATCTGCCCTCAAACCCGTGGGAGAATGGAATCGACAAAAAGTCAGTTTGTTAGGTTCGGCGATTTTAGTAGAGCTGAACGGAGAAATCATTTTGCGCGCCAATTTAGATGATCTGAGTCACCGAAATCTGCCGCATCTAGGAGCGAGGCGCCGCTCTGGTCACATCGCTTTTCTGGGTCACGGGGAGCGTATTGCATTTAAAGAAATCAAGATCACCGAGTTACCGCCACCGGCTTACACAGAAGGCGTTTTAGCAGAAGGCTATACTCGGCTTTTCAACGGGAGAAATCTGGATGGCTGGAAACATGAGGGAACTACGGAGTGGTTTGGCTCTAACGGTATTCTCAAGCACACTGGCAAGAAGGGGGAGCCAGCACATCTCTGGACCGTGAAGGAATACGGCGATTGTGTGATGGTCTTTGATTGGCGCTGGAGCAGCAAAGGAGCGATGGCGATGCAGCCGATTGTTTTACCAGATGGATCGCTAAAACTAGGCACAGATGGGACAGAGGAAAGACAAGAAATCGAAGAACAAGACAGCGGGATTTTTCTCCGTGGCAGTGAAGATGCCCAAGTGAATTTATGGAACTGGTCCGTCGGTTCGGGAGAAGTTTGGGGCTATCGTAAAAATATGGAACTGCCTGCGGAAGTGCGTGCGTCTCTCGTTCCAAAAGTCAAAGCGGATCGTCCGATTGGTGAGTGGAACCGGGTCATGATTACGATCAAAAGTGATCGCCTAACCGTAAATATCAACAATCGACTGGTCATTGATAACGCGCAGTTGCCGGGAGTTCCTGCGAAAGGTGCGATCGGTCTGCAACATCACGGTCAGTCTCTCGATTTCGCGAATCTTTGGATTAAAGAACTTTAAACAAATTTTCTCCTGCTCATTTGGCACGGGTCCATGATCTATCAAGAGGCACTCGATTGGTTGTATCGCTCCCAGATGTTTGGGATCAAACTGGGGCTGGATGGCACGCGGCATTTGCTCAAGGAATATCTCGCTTATCCGGCCCATGACGTGAAGGTGATCCACGTCGCGGGAACGAATGGGAAAGGCAGCACTTGCGCGATGATCGATAGCATCGCGAGAGCTTGTGGCCAGCGCTGCGGACTTTTTACTTCTCCTCACCTCATCGATTTTCGGGAGCGGATGAAAGTCAGTGGTCAGGAAATTTCAGAAGAAACCTGTGCCGCGATGCTAACAGAATTGCGAGAGATTTGCGAGCGGATGGAAACGCATCCGACGTTTTTTGAAATCACTCTCGTCCTAGCGATGCGTTGGTTCCGTGACCGCGACTGCGAGATGATCGTGTTAGAAACTGGTATGGGCGGGAGACTGGACGCTACCACGGCTGTGCCTGCGGATGTGTGCGTCCTCACGCCCATCGGCATGGATCACATGCAGTGGCTGGGAGATACGTTGGAGAAAATCGCTTTGGAAAAAGCTGGGATTTTCGTCACTGGCAAACCTGCAGTTTCTGCGCTGCAAGACAACAAAGTCTGTGATTTGTTGAAGAAAGAAGCCAATGAAAAGCGTGTGCCATTGTCCTTTGTGGAAGAGCCGTTGTTAGGTTATCCGATGGCTCTGTTAGGCGAACATCAGCAATGGAACGCGGCACTTGCCGTTGCTGCGCTGGGGCTTGCTGGATTGCATTTAAATTCCGACAGCGTGCACTACGGACTTAGCAAAGTCAGCTGGCCGGGCCGCTTCGAGAGAATTTGCCCCGACGTGATTCTGGACGGAGCGCACAATCCGCAATCCGCAGAAGTGTTAGCTGCCACATGGGAGAAAGTTTTCCCGGGAGAAAAAGCAGTGCTCGTTTTCAGCGCCGTGGATGGCAAAGACATCGATGGGATTCTACGATTTCTCGCACCGCTTGCGGCGAAGATTTTGCTTTGTCCCGTCGATACTCCGCGTGCTGTCAGTGCGCAAGAATTGGCGAATCATTTGCCGGAAAATTCTCCGCCGCATGAGGTGTTTCAAAATTTCGAGAAAGCCTTTGCTGCTGCGAAACTAGGAAAAGAAACGATCCTCATCGCAGGCTCACTTTTCCTCGTCGGCGAGGCGAGAGGATTTCTAACAAATCAAAAATTTCAGCGTAGTTCACAATGATCGCTCCTCGTCTGATAGATTGCCGTAGGAGGGATCTACATTGGAGGAATGATCCGCGCCGAGTGAATGCATGAGTTTTTCCCGGCGCTCCCGTACGAGACGGACGACGAGGGCGGTCCAACCTGTTTGATGAGAAGCGCCCAGGCCTTCGCCAGTTTCCGCGTGAAAGTATTCGTGGAAAAGGAGGAGATCTTGCCAGTGAGTGACATCGCTGTAGCGCTTAGCATCACCGAAGCAAGGTCGATAGCCGTCTTCGTTTGGCAGGAAAAGTGCGATGAGGCGGTCGCAGAGATCGACTGCGATTTCCCGGAGGCTGGCGAGTTTCCCTGAGCCTGTGGGATATTCCACTTTAAAGCTGGAACCATAGAAATAATCATATCGTTCTAGGGCTTCGATGATTAGGAAATTGATAGGAAACCAGATCGGACCGCGCCAGTTAGAGTTCCCGCCAAACATGTCTGTCGTCGCCTCACCGGGAGTGTAGGGAACTTCGTGGCGCTTGCCACCGTGTTCGAAGACAAAGGGTTTCTCTTTGTGAGCTTTACTGAGAGAGCGGATGCCGAAGTTAGAGAGAAATTCCTTAGGATCTAACATGTATGCTAGACTTTTCCGGAGGCGGGCTTCAGAGGGAATCGCTAACAGGCAGCGGCCAGGATTTTTATTTCCCGCGACACGACGGACGGTGATGTATTTCAAAAGATCCGGGCGATTGACGAGAAACCAGTCCATGCGTTTGCGGAAACTAGGAAGCGCATCGATGGTTTTTTGTTTCAGCACCGTGACGGCGCACATCGGTAAAAGTCCGACCAATGAGCGAATGCGCAGCGGGATCGGATCCTTGTGATTGATGATAAGCTGATCGTAGTAGAAGCCATCTTCTGCTTCCCAAAGCCCGGTGCCACCTAGAGAATTGATCGCGTCGCAAATGTTGACGAAGTGTTCGAAAAATTTCGAGGCGATGTCTTCGTAAGCGGGTTTTTCTAGCGCCAGCTCCAGCGACATCGAGAGCATCGTGAGGCAAAATGACGCCATCCACGCGGTGCCATCGGCTTGATTGAGACGACCGCCGCCTGGCAGATCGTGGGAGCGATCAAAGACTCCGATGTTATCTAGGCCCAGGAATCCACCGCCGAATACGTGACGGCCTTCCACGTCCTTGCGGTTCACCCACCAAGTGAAGTTTAGCAATAGCTTTTGAAAGGCACGTTCGAGAAATAGCAGATCGCGGTTTCCTTTTTCATCAGCGATTTTATAGACCCGCCAAACGGCCCAAGCATGCACGGGAGGATTCACATCGGAGAAATTCCATTCGTAGGCCGGGAGCTGGCCATTGGGATGCATGTACCATTCACGTAGAAGTAAAAGTAACTGCGCCTTCGAAAATTCCGGATCCACCGCAGCAAACGGGATCATGTGGAAAGCCGTATCCCATGCCGCGAACCACGGATATTCCCACTTATCTGGCATGGAGAGGATGTCGCGAGCGAAAATGTTATGCCAATCCGCATTCCTTCCTTTCTGCCGAATTTCCTGGGAGGGCTGGCCCTTTTCTCCTTTGAGCCAATCTTGCACGACGAAGTAGAAAAACTGCTTGGTCCAGAGCAGGCCAGCATAGCCTTGACGGCAAATCAGACGCTCGTTTTCTGAGATTCCTTTCGTGATCACCTGATCGTAGAAATCATCACTTTCGCAGATGCGCTCGATGAAGGTTTCATCGAATTTCTCAAACACTTCGCAGCCGTTTGTTTCGGAAATTTCATGAAGCCTGCAACGGATGGTGACGGATTTTCCCGCAGGAATGATGAAGCTCAGGTGCGCGGCAGCCTTGGTGCCAGATGGGGCGGGAGAGATCGCGGATTTTTCTCCATCGACGACGTAGCGATGGAAGGCGTCTTTGACGTAAGGCGTTTCATTTTGAGGGAGACCCAAACTCGTGAGGTTCGTATCGTTTTCGGTGAAAAGCCAAGGAGGGCTATCAGGGAAATCGGGTGAATCGACGTAGAATCGGAATTGGCCTAGATTTTCGTGATCGGCAAAAACGCCGCTCCCGTCCGCACGGATTTGAGGTTTTTTGTGCGGCGTTTCGTGGTTTTTATCCCAGCTCCAGATATTGCGGAACCATAGCGTCGGGAGCACATGAATCGGTGCGGCGACAGGGCCGTGATTGGTCACCGTGATGCGCCAAAGGATGTCTTCTGGGGAGCGCTTGGCGACTTCTTGGAGCACGTCGAAATATTTCCCGCCTTCGAACATCCCCATATCTGCCAGCTCCAGCTCTTTGCCAACGCGGCCGAGCGCTTGATTTTTTTCCCGTAACTCGGTGTAGGGAAACAACGCTTGCGGGTATTTATAGAGCGCCTTGGTGTAGGAATGTGTCGGCGTGGAATCGAGATAGTAGTAACATTCCTTCACGTCTTCGCCGTGATTTCCCTCGTTCCCTCCCAGGCCGAAAAGCCGCTCCTTGAGAATCGTGTCCTTCCCATTCCAAAGCGCCGGAGCGAAACACATCCGGCATTGGCGGTCGGTCCAGCCTTGCAATCCATCCTCTCCCCAGCGGTAAGCCCGCCGCCGTGCGTGATCGTGGGGAAATGCCGCCCAGCTATTTCCGTGGTCCGAGTAATCCTCCCGCACAGTTCCCCATTGGCGTTCGCTGAGGAATGGTCCCCAGCGCCGCCATCGTTTATCTCCCGCTTGATCTGCAGCGATCCGCCTTTGTTCGCGATCCATGTGGGAGTGGTTTAGCAGGAACCGTGCACATGTGCTAGCCTTGTGGGCGAAAGTCTGGATTTCCGCTTTTCAGCGATCAATCTGAGCGTAGCTGCCGATGCTGGAACCATAGATGGCTGATTTGATCTTTTGTAACGATTCAGGACGGATCTTCAGCCTCAACGAGGCGAAATGAGATAGCCCAGGGCAAGTGCAACGCAGCCCTGGGAAAATCACATCATAAAACTTTCAAGCCTCACCGGGGCGAAATCAAACGATGCCCACAGAAATGATCCTCAAAAACCTCATTCCGCCCTTACAGGACTCGGGAAAATTTTTCACTTCCAATCCCAGG
>JAAURL010000220.1 GCA_012032235.1 Akkermansiaceae bacterium
TGCAATATCCTTATACTCATTCAGCAAAAATAAATTTATGTACGAAGATTTAATTTCTTGATATTTATTACAGATCAAAACAGTAACTATAAAAAACGAGCAAATCAATATAGTTTTAATGAATTTATGGAGATTTAATAAATATTTCATGCTCTATTCATCTACAAGATTTTGGCAAGGATTTTTTCCTCCAGCATCCCATTTTAAATTCTCAGGTTCGGCAGCTTCGACTAAATTAACTATAGTTCCAAAGTTATTTCCTGGATCTCTCAAACCTCCATGATTGTTAGGGATTTTAGATATAGCCTTATCCAATAAATCTGAAACTAAACCTCCAACACTTGAAGGAATCCCAATTGGACCTCCTGCGGCTGATTCAAAGTATAAATTGGGATCTCCTGGAACTTCAGTTTTTGCAGTAATACTGCCAGCAGCATCTCTTTTTCCAGTATTTCCGCAGCAACAGGTTACTTTTGCTCTGCCCTTGTAAGTTACTTTAGCTCCTTCGAAATATTTGATTTGTTCAGATACTGTATCACTAAAATCAAACTCAACATCATCTATTTCAAGATCTTTAGTCCACACGAAACTCCCCTTTTCTTCCTTGCAGGCCAACCCTAGCACATCCCAACGATTCACCCCGTTATTCCCAACGAACCCATACAAATTAATCCCACCTCTTTCCTCAATCGGGTCTCTCCCTAGCCATCTGCCGGTGAAGGGATCATAGTAACGGTAGCCGTAGTAATAGAGGCCGGATTGGGTGTCTCTTGGCTTGGTGGAGAAGCGGTAGGTAAAAAGGTTTCCGGTGTCGGTATTGACCACCGTGTTGCCGAAGGGATCATATTCAAAGTGCGCGGGGATGGTGCCGGTGGCGGTTAGGTATTCGCTGACGTTGCCGTTTCCATCGTAAGTCGGGTAGTGCGTGGTGGTGCCAGATCGCACAGCGAGCAATCCACCAACGCCGCCTGCGCCTTGCATGCTGCCTGATAGATCCATGCCCCAGAGATAGGTTTTTGATAATACGGCGGCAGCTGTTAGGGCAGTTTGACCATACTCCGCAATGCAGTTCCAGCTGTCGTGGAGGTAAACTGTAATGGGAATCGTGCCAGTATCGGCGATTTTAGCGATCCGGCGGCCTAGGGCATCGTAGCGATAGCTGGTAGTCCGTGCTGTCGTCGATATTCTAGAACTCAGGAGGCGATTTTCCCCATCCCATGTCAGAGCGGCATTACTAGTCGTTGTGAAGGGTAATGGGTATGCCGTTGCATTCCCATCAGCGTCATACGCTTTCTGGGCCCCTGCGCCAGTGATCCCGGTGTATTGGTTTAGACTATTTGAAGTATAGTTATCCGTGGTTGCTAAGATGAGGCTGTTCACGGTTTTCTTGCGGTTTCCGATGCTATCATATTGATAGGCGCGGTCGTTGACGGCGGTATTGCTGTCGGCACTAACCACTTGGCCGAGGGCATCGTAGCTCCATGCCCAGCTGGGTGTGCCGGTGAAGGCAGTGCCGCTGGTGGCGACTGCGGTGCGTTGACCGATGGAATTCACGCTATAATCAAAGCGCGAAATCAGGGTCGTGGCAACCTTGTTTTCCCGGACGTCTAACACATTGCGATTTGGCTCCCAAGTGTTGGTAACGGTGTGGGCGGGGCCGCTGACTGTGGCGAGGAGATTGGAATAAGGAGTGTAGCCGTAGGAGAAGGTGTTGGCGGGACCTAGCGGTAGGGAGCTGCCACCACTGACACCAGACAAGCGGCCATCGGTCGGGGAGTAGGTGTAGCCCGCTTGGTTTTCGATCGTGGTGCCGTCTTTGAGCTGGAAGCCGCTGTCGCGCAAAAGAGAATCGCGGCTGCGATCTAGGACGCGGGTGAACTCATAAACGCCGTTGCGGTCGATGTCGTATTTCACCGTCTCGGTATCGAGAGTTAAATTCGCCGGATCATACGCGTAGATGATTTGGGATTGGTTGGTCTGGGTGATGGTGGCTGGACGACCCAGCGGTTCGTAGGTGGTGACGACGTCCGGGGTGACTGTGTCATTTCCTACGGAAAGTGAAAGCACATTGGCCGCCGTGGTGGCTGCGGTGAAATAGCGGGTGGCGGTGAGGTAGCCTTGGCCATAATCATAGCGAGTCCATGCTCCCCGTGCCCATTTACGGGTTTTGAGACGGCCTGCGGCAGTGTAAGTGTAGTCTGCGCCGAGGTTCGCGGCATCGCGTTTTCCGTTGAGGAGGCCGGTGGTGGCACCATAAAGCCAAGTGGTGGCGTCAAAGCCAGTGGTGGTGAGGAGCGGCTCGCTGCCGGGGGCGAGGTTCCGATACGTGCGCATTTCAGTCATCCGGTTTTGCTCATCGTAGAGGTAGAACACAGGATTCGTGAGGCTGCCCCACTGTGCCTTCATTTTGCCAGTCGGGTAATAGGAAGTGAAGCTGACGGTGGCGTCTGGCAAGGTGGTAGAGATTTGGCGGCCCATGATGTCGTAGGCCATGGTGGTCGTCTCATTGGCTGGCGTTTTCATGGCGAGGGTTTGGCCGGACTCGGTGACGTCGGCTTTTCCATCGGCATTGAGATCGTAGCTGGCGGTGCCGGTGCGGTCGTCGATGCTAGTGAGCAGACGCCGGAGGGCATCGTAAGTGTAGGAGGTGCTGATCAGATCCGAGTCTGCGGTGTTTAGAAAGGAAGAAAACGTGAGAAGGCCGTGACTGTAGATGTTGAATGCCTTGGTGCCATCGGGACGTGTTGTGGTCTGGGTGGAGACTCCAGCCGTATCCGGGCGGGTGTAGACACTGAGGGTATTTCCATTTAGACCCATAGAGCCACGGGTGAGACCATCTCTGGCAACGAAGGATTGTGAGACGGTCACCGGAGTAAGCCCGCTGGAAGTGATCGTTTGAGTTTTACGAAGTGAAACGCCCAGCGAAGTTCCATGGAGGGTGACATCTGCAACCACATCGTGATCGGTGGTGGTGATCGTGGTGGCGGTGCCAGTGGCCAGCGGGATAGTGCGGGAAGTGGTGGTGCGTTCGCCTTCCGCGTTATAACCATAGGAAACGAGCACGCCGTCGCCATCCGTCATGCGTATTCATAAACGCCGTAGGTATCACACCTACGACGGTTATGACTAGAGGTGCTTCGTAGGACGCTTACAAAAAGCGAGAAGAATTTTGATAATATGTCTGACACCTTGACAATGTAACAGTATCAGGAGGCATCCAGAGCCCCCCTCTGTTGTGCCTTAAAAAATCCCGGGGCTTGGGGCAGAGCCCCAATTACCATCCCCGTGGAACATTCATCAAACGTACAACGACAATGGAACCAAAACACGATCACAGCGTGGAAATTTAGCAAAAATCATACGATATGAATTTGGAAATCTCGCACGATGACAATTTGGGATTTAACAGTTTGTCGAAGCACAAGAAGACCAGCCCCGCCTCAGCGCATGGATGCTCATCCAAATCGGTAAAATTTACCAACTCGAAGCGCAGCTGCGGCAGCGCAGGGCCGCTCCCGAATTGCGAAAAAGGGCGCGAAGACGATGGTCGCTACGCATTTACCACCACCTCACCCGCCTCACCAAGCACCTCATCCTGCGCCACCGCATCACCCCGAAAAGCCCCTTCGGCAAGGCACTCCACTACGCCCATGACCAATGGCCGCAACTGAAGGCCTGTTTTGAGCACGGCCAGATCGACTTCGACAACAACAGCGTGGAAAACGCGATCCGGCCCACCAAGCTCGGCCACAAGAACTGGATGTTTGTGGGCAGCAAGGACACCGGCTGGCGCAGTGCGGTTATCTACACCCTTGTCGAACAAGTGCGAGCCCACGGTGCCGATCCCTATCGCTACCTCGAATGGGTGCTTGAAAAACTCATGCGCCACCCCAATCCCAGCGCAGAGCAAAGCGACAGCCTGTTGCCAGCCGCGTGGATCAGCCACCAGCCCACCGCTGTCGGGAAAATAGCATAACCACCAGAGATGGCAGATCTATGGCATCTCTACAAGAGGGGTTCTGTTGGGCGCTTACAAATCAGCGAATCGGGAACACTCCGAAAATCAGCTGCCTTTGTCTCAAGTATTTCTCTCAGGACGGCTTCAGCCACTGGGGTTCCTTCGTGCATGAGAAGAATGTCCCCCTTGGTCAAGTTTGGTAAAATCCTCGCGAGCACTTTCTCTGTATTTTTCTCCACAGCATCATATCCCCGACGATTCCAGGCCATCACTTCTAAACCCAGTGCACGGGTGATAGGATGCACAAAAATCGATGCCCAACAGCGCGCGAACCAACACGGTGCTTTCCCAG
>JAAURL010000221.1 GCA_012032235.1 Akkermansiaceae bacterium
GCTGGCCTATTCATTCCAGTTTCCGCAAAAGGCAGCAATCGCTCCGGCCCGCCAGAGCAACCACAAGCGTGGCAACAACTCAGCACAGAGTTGGATGCTCTGACGAAGGAAGAAGTCGTCGATGAGCAGCAGCTAGAGGAAACTCGGAAAAAGCTAGAAGAACTCAAAGCGCAGGAGGAAGAACAATGGTTCAGCCACTCTTCTCTGGAGGCGACTGATTCGCTCAAGAAAGCTCATCGCGCCGAGACAGATCGAATCGAGCGAGAAATGGGCCGTGCCGAAAAAGCCCTCCAATCTCTTGAAAAAAACGCAGGTGCGATGAATCAAGCGGAGAAAAACCGTCTGATGGAGGAATTCGACCAAGCACTCCAAGGACTGCAAAATGGAGCCATGAAACCGAATCCGCAGTTGCTAGAGCAAATGAAGCAACTGGATTTAAAAAACATGGAAAATCTCTCACCCGAGCAAATGCAACAGCTTCGGGAGAATTTAAAAAAGAACTCTGAGGCGATGCAAAAGTGCACAGGTGAGGGAGGAGGCGATGATTGGTCGGATGAACTCCTTGATGGTGAAGGTGAAAACGGCGATGGAAATGGAGAAGGTGACGGAAATGGTAACGGCAATGGGAAAGGTGGTATTAATCGCGGCCCCGGCCATCATCCTGACGTCCTCGGAAACGAAAAAGATCAGCTCGAAATTGGGCAGCTCACTGGACTCGAAGCAAAGGATCTTTCTAAAGCCTCGCCCGGAGATTTGCTAGAGCTCCAAGACGGCGAGCACGATGTAGAGCGTTCCGAATCAAAATATTCAGCGGGTGGAAATACTGACGCCACCGGTAAAGGCGGCGATCGCGTCTGGCGAGAAGCTCTCGATCCTGATGAACAAAAAACTTTGAAAAAGTTTTTTGAGTAGGAGCACGGTAGAATTGAGATTTTTTTGTCGTCCCTTCGGTGTGCCCCTGCTTCACTGCCGCAGTTCGCAAAAATGCCGGAAAATTTACAAGAAGACACGCTGCTATTAGTCGATCCTGATTTGGATTTCCTTGATTGGGCCACCAAGCACCTATCAGCGGGAAATTTAAAAATCCTCCGCTGTGACAATGCTGCAAACGCGCTCAAGGTTGTTGAAAAAACACCAGTCAGTGTGGTGGTTGCAGCCATGGCAATCGAACCATTCGACGGCATGGAGCTGCTGAGCCGAATCATGCAGCGCAGCCCGAAGACGCTAGTCATCCTCACCGCAGGATTTCCCACAACCGGGCAGATCATCGAAGCGACTCAACACGGAGCGCACGATGTATTGCGGAAGGAATCACTCGCTTTTGAGCTACGCCCAGTCGTCGAATCCGCATTGCAAACTCAGGATGATCGCCGTAGCGCAGATCAGCCTGCGGCGGAAATGCCAAAGCTAGATGGCCGAGTGAAAATGATAGGCATCTCCCGCGCCCTGCAAGAAGTTTTCAAAATCGTCGGGCGTGCGGCACGTTCTGATGCACCCATCCTCATCGCAGGTGAAAGTGGCACCGGCAAAGAGCTCGTGGCGAAAGCAATTCACGAGTATAGTCCGCGCCGACAGAAGGAAATGATCACCATCAACTGTGGTGCGATCCCGGAGAATTTGTTAGAAAGCGAGCTTTTCGGCCACGAAAAAGGTTCCTTCACTGGTGCGATCGCTCGCCGTGCTGGGCGCTTTGAACAAGCCGATGGAGGAACTCTCTTCCTCGACGAAATCGGCGACATGCCGCTTTCCATTCAGGTAAAGCTCCTGCGTGTCCTCCAAGACGGCTCCTTTTCCCGAGTAGGCGCGAATGAAACGCTAACAACTGATGTTAGGATCGTCGCTGCAACTCATAAAAATTTAACCGAAGAAGTCGCTGCTGGGCGTTTCCGAGAAGATCTCTACTATCGACTGAATGTGGTAGAAATCAAAATCCCGGCGCTGCGTGATCGACTCGAAGACATCCCGTTGCTAGCGGATTATTTCCTCCAACGGATCACCCGAAAAAATGGAATGGCCAGCATCCGTATCTCTGCGGAAGCTGTGACGGCGCTACAAACTCACCATTGGCCGGGCAATGTCCGCGAACTGGAAAACACCATCGCACGTGCTTGCGCCTTGGCATCTTCCAACATTTTGCTGCCTGCTGATATTCCGCTGGCAAACGCGCCTATCAAAACCGCAGCTGGATTCGTTGCAGCGATGGACCAAGTCATCAATGCTGCGCCCACGGGAGCAAACTTGCTAGCTTGGTTAAATGCTCAAGTCGCTGGACATATTTTGGATCGTGCCCATGGCGACTTAAAAGAAGCTGCAAACATTCTCGACTTGCCTCTGCCTGAATTGCGTAAACTGTTGGGCGGGAAAAGTTAGATCCAGATTCACTCGGAATTTTCTGGCTAAAATGCCTAGCAAACCACCACAGCAGGGCCGGCAATACTAAGCTGAGGGTGAATGCCAGTCCTGGCGATGTGTGTCCTTTTTGACCAATCGCGGCAAAAAGAAATCCCATCGGGAAACTGCCACAAGTTAGCGAAATCAGAAAACGTCTAAACGGCATTCGCACCAGTCCAGCAGTGCACGAAATGACTTCTGGTAAAATCGGCAGAGCCCGTGATAACGCCACTACCCAGCCACCACCTTTCTCAAATAGCAATTTCCCTCTGGTATAATCTTTTTCTCCTAACCAGCGCCTAGAAAATCGCTCTCCAAATAATCGGCCTACTCCATATCCTAACAAACCTGCTGAAATGAGTCCGACTGCAGCGATCAACCCACCAACGAATGCTCCATAAATATAACCTAAAGCAGAAATGATCACTGTGCCGGGAACTGGTAAAATCAAATCTCCCACCAAAAGCGAAATTCCAGCAGCCCAGGCCCAAGGCCCGGATTCCTGCAACCATTTTACACTCCCAGCAAAGGTGAATGTCTCATCCCAGCCGCCACCCCAAATTCCCCAAATCCCCAGCACAATGGCGGCTAAGATCAAAAGCCAAAGTGCCAGTCTCATCAGGGATTTGATAAATTGTTAGGCGTAACCCAGCCAAGGCCCTAGCCATTTCTCTGCATCTTCCATCGTGATGCCTTTGCGTTTCGCATAGTCTGTGACCTGATCTTTTTGCAGTTCAGAAATCGCGAAATAATGGCTGTCTGGATGTGAAAAATATAGACCGCAAACTGCGGCTCCCGGATGCATAGCACAACTTTCCGTTAATGTCACACCTGTTGCATCAGAAGCTCCTAACAGCTCGAATAAAATTGGTTTCTCCGTATGGTCCGGCTGTGCAGGATAGCCCGGTGCCGGGCGGATCCCTTGATAGTTTTCGTGAATCAATTGATCGTGAGTCAGTTCATCTTCCATCTCGTAGCCCCATTCCACCCGCGCCTTGTGATGGAGAAATTCTGCGAAAGCTTCGGCAAAACGGTCTGCGATCGCCTTCACCATGATCGAGCCATAAGGATCGATCTGCTGATCTAACTCTTCAGCGAACTCATGCGCACCATGAATCCCGACAACGAAGCCTCCGATGTAGTCTTTGGCGGCGGTTGTAGTTGAGTTCGTGGCGGCGATCACTGGTCGCCGACTATTCCCTTCTTCCACAAATTCCCAATTCACCAAACTCGCCTTCTTTGGATTTCCTAAAATGTAACTCCTCTGATTCCAGTAATCATCGGCATCCCGGATCAAATGATCGTAAGACTCCTTTTGCCAAAACGCCCCTTCTCTCCCCAATAAAAGATTAGCCTGTTTCGCTGAGGCCGACTTGATTCCTTGCAGAATTTTAGAAAGCGTGTGCTCTTTTTTTGGACGAATGATCAAATGCACATGATTCGACATCACGCACCATGCTCCTAAATCGTAATGCTGACCATCAAAGTGCAATAATGAATCTCGAACTATGGATGCGATGTGAGGGTTTTTCATCCAGCACTCACCATGGCCTGCATGAAGAGCAGATTCCATTTGTTCATGATATAACTCGGAAATTTGGCGCTTCAGCATCTCGCGAAGCTCTACATCATCTCCGTTCTCGGCAGATTCCAGTTTTTTAAACAGCGCTTCTTTTTCTTTTTCGTAAGTAGAAATCACTGATTTAGGTAGCGAATCTGCCAAGCGAAAGGTGACCGCGTAGGTTGCGCCAGCTTGAAACCAATGCGGTAGACTCCCGCTATCGTTGCGTTGGATTTCTTTTTCGGGGATCAGGAAGGATGGTGAAAATTTCGGCGGCGACCAGTGATCGCCGCCACAGGGAGCAACCCAATCTGCTAGCGCAACGTTTTGGTTTTCCGGAGTCTTTTTTTGATTTG
>JAAURL010000035.1 GCA_012032235.1 Akkermansiaceae bacterium
CGCCTAACTCAGCGCCTCGTTTACGCACGGCCAAGGCTTTCATGCCTCCTTCTTCGTAGCGCTTAATCCACTTGCTAACAGTGTTGCGATGGACATCTACCTCTTCGGCAATCTTCGTGCGACCGTAGCCTTTGAGGTGAAGTTTGATTGATTGCCTTCTTACTTCATGCTGAGCGTCTTGGCTCAGTGTTCTCGCATCACGTTTATCCATGCAAGATGATTAGCAGACTCCATGCCAAAACGCACTCTATATTATGCGCGGGTTAATATCATGATTCGCTCCGTAGTATTGAAAGGCTCTTTGCCTCAATTCAATCCGTGTAATCTGTGTAATCCGTGGTTCCTATCTTTGATTTCTCGATAAGCTCTCCATAGTGTAGAAACCCTACGAAACTCCCAAGTCGAGTGAATTGACTAATTGAAAATAGCCGATCGCTCATCCGGCTCTAACTCCCGCCATTCTCCTTCTTCCAGATCGGCTGGTATTTCCAATCCGCCGATGGAAATGCGCTTGAGTTCGAGCACGTGATTTCCGGCAGCGGCGAACATGCGGCGGACTTGATGGTTAGCGGCCCTCGTGCAGGGTGATGAGGGCTTCTTTTTCGCCTAATACTTCCAGCTTGGCAGGGAGCAGCGGGCGAGTTTCACTTTTTAATTCTAGTGTGCCGGAAGCAAACAATTCTCCTTCGTGGCCTTCCAGCGGGCGATCTAACAAAACATGATAAACTTTCAGGCAATTCGATTTTGGGTGGATGATTTGATGCAGGAGCTTGCCATCGTCCGTTAGGAGAAGCAGCCCGGTGGTGTCTTTATCCAAGCGCCCTATCGGATTAAGCCCAGGATTCCGCAGGGCGAAACGTGGAGGAAGCAAATCATAAATTGTATCGCCGGGATCTTCGGTGCTGCAGGTGTAGCCGTCTGGTTTATTGAGCATGATGACGAGCGGCGCTGGTGGATCTAGTTCCTCGCCACGGACGCGGATTTGATCGTGTGGCGGGAGATCGTTTTCGCCTAACACTTGTCCGCTTTCATCAGTGACGATACCGGAGCGGATGAAGCGTTGGGCTTCCTTGCGGGAGCCGTAGCCTAGGTTAGCGAGAAGTTTGACAAGTTTCATGGAAGTTAGCGTTTTTCTGCGAAGAGGATCTTGTAAATTTTATCCTCGGTGATTTTGCGCCAAGTGAGGCCACTTAGTTCGAGTGCGGCTTCGTAGGGAAGTTGGCGGTTGGCGACGAGCAATAATTTCCCTCCGCGTTTTAAGGAGGCCGCGGCGACTTTAAGAAAGGCCCGGCCTAGATCGACATCGGTAGCTTGTCCGGTGTGGAATGGCGGGTTCATCACGATGGCATCGTATGAATCGGGAAGGCCAGTCGTGACATCGTGCCAATGAAGATGGATTTCCCGATCATGAGCTGTTAGGTTTTTTTTGGCGCAGTTTAGAGCGCGTGAGTCGGCCTCGAATAAATCGAATCGTTTCACTTTCGGGCAGCGTTTTAGGAGTGCGGCTGAGAGAAATCCCCAGCCCGCACCGAGATCTGCGACGTGGCCGTGGAGATGTGCAGGCAAGTGATCGGCGAGGAGCTGCGAACCAGGATCGATATGGTCGCTGCTGAAAATCCCAGCTTCTACGATGAATCTAGTATTTTGGATTACCCGTGGCTGGCTCAGCTCCCGCCATTCGGCGAAAATAGCTTCGTTCCAGTTTCCATCATCGGTGGCGTGAAACGCACGGCATTTGTGTTTTTGAATCGAGAGGATGCTCCCGGTGGCTTTTGCCAGCTCCTTTTCAAAGCGTCCTGCGCCAGCAGTGTTAGGCATGGCGACTACTATTTCCCTCCCGGTTCTAAGCGCTCTCTAGCGATTGCAAACCAAGCGAGCGTTTCGTCGCGTGATTTTCCCGGGAGAATCATCACCGCAGGCCATTTCCCGGTTGGTAAATCTTCGCTACGTGAAAATCCTGCGTGCTCCCATTTCACGGCTAGAGGCTTTAGCGGTTGCCAGCCGGTGATTTCTGGGCAGGACTTGAGAGCTTCATGCGGTTCTGCGCCGATGAATAGCGCGCGCTTTGGCAGGGAAATCCCATCATCTGCCGAAAAGGCGAGCATCAGCGTTTCGAGAGCGGCGTTCATGTGGGAGTCTTTAACGGGAGATTCTCAGATTGTCGCGTGTGGATTGCATTTCAAAAAAACCTCGTCCAGACTGGCAGCCTATGTGGTCCACTGTGCGCGAATTCGAGGACATCCGCTATGAAACGACGGATGAAGGTAGTATTGCTAAAATCACGATCAATCGCCCTGAAGTGCGGAATGCCTTTCGCCCGAAAACGGTGAGTGAATTGCTCGTCGCGTTTGATCTAGCGCATGAAGATCCCAAGGTCGGCGTGATTATCCTAACAGGTGCAGGAGATCTGGCGTTTTGCTCCGGCGGGGATCAGAAAGTGCGTGGCCACGCGGGATATATCGGTGAGGACGGCATTCCTCGACTGAATGTGTTAGATTTGCAGAAAAAAATCCGCTCCTTGCCGAAACCGGTTGTGGCGATGGTTGCTGGCTACGCGATCGGCGGCGGTCATGTGTTGCACATCGTTTGCGATCTAACGATTGCGGCAGACAATGCGCGTTTTGGTCAAACGGGACCGAAGGTGGGTTCGTTCGATGGTGGCCTGGGTTCTAGCTATCTTGCCCGTATCGTCGGCCAGAAAAAGGCGCGGGAGATTTGGTATCTCTGCCGTCAGTATGACGCACAGCAAGCGCTCGATATGGGATTGGTGAATACCGTCGTGCCGCTCGCAGATTTAGAGAAAGAAACGCTGCAATGGTGCCGGGAAATGCTCGCCCATTCGCCACTCGCTTTGCGGTGCCTGAAGTCCGCACTGAATGCAGATTGTGATGGACAGATGGGACTGTTAGATCTCGCGGGAAATGCGACTTTGCTTTACTACATGAGCGAAGAAGGCCGGGAGGGGAAACAGGCTTTCCTGGAAAAAAGGAAGCCAGATTTCTCGAAATTTCCACGTGTTCCGTGAGAGATCGGGAGTGCTCCCGTCTGGCTATTTTGCCTTTGATTTGGGAGCAGGCTCTTCCACGATTTTAGCGCGTGGGATATTCTCTGTCGCTGTGGCGTTTTGAGAGAGATTCTCCTTAATCAGAAACCAGATCGCTGTCGCCAGGAGGAGAGAGAGGATCTTTGCGATCCAGTTGTGTGCTAGGTTCAGTTTCATTGGAGGGCTTGCTGGCTAAGAAGATTTCGGCGAGTTTTTCCCGGAATTGTTTTTCTGTTAGGTTGCGCTGGAGATGTCCGTTTTCACAAATGGAAATGCCTCCTGTTTCCTCACTGACTACTACGGCGATGGCGTCTGTTCTCTCTGTTAGGCCGATGGCTGCGCGGTGACGCAGCCCGGTCGAGCGATCCTGCATTTCCTTTTCGGTTACGGGAAAAACGCAAGCAGCGCCCGCCACCCGGTCATCGGCGATGATCATGCCGCCGTCGTGGAGAGGAGTTTTATTGTGGAAAATCGTCATCGCCAGTTCGGGAGAAAATTGCGCGTCTAGGATCACTCCCGTTTCCAAATGCTCTTTTAAACTAATCCCTCGCTGGATCGCGAATAGCGCGCCGACCCGTTTTTTCGAGAGATTGATCACCGCATCGGCGAAACGCTCTAAGAACGCAAGGCGACGTTTTCCGAAGAAGGAAAACACCGGATTGCTCCCTAGACGGGCGAGACCATTTCGCAGCTCTGGCTGGAAAATCACGATGAGAGCAAAAGCCAAAAACGTAGCCGCACCTTTGAGAATCCAGCTGATGACCTCAAATTTAAAGGCTGTGGAAACGAGCGTCAGGAAGATTAAAATCGTCGCCAAGCCAACCAAGATCTGTGCTCCACGAGTCGCCCGGAAAGCGCGATAGACTTGGTAAATGCAGGTAGCGAGCAACAGAATTTCAATCCCGTCCCGCCAGTGATCTAGTAAAAATTTCCACATGAAAGCAAATTTGTTAGAGACTTTACACCCGGAAGACGGCTTCTGGCAATCTTAGAATTGGATCCTGTCATCTTTGGAGCCGCTCCCGGGAACTTTGTCTCATGATTAGATAGAAAATAAAACTCACGACGAAAATTCCCAGCGCGATCAGCGGCGCGAGTGCGGCTCCTGTCACTGAGCTGGTGAAGGCTTGATGAATGCGGACGACCACCAAGAGCGAGCAGACCAGCGCTCCCAAAATCGGGACAATCAATGGCACATCGAATCCATCCTTCGGTTCTTCCGCGCGGCGCTTTAGCACGACGAGGGAGAGATTGACTAAAGTGAAAACCACCAACAGCAGTAGGACTGTAGCTTCTGCGAGTGGCTTTACTCCGCCGCTGAGAATCAACAAAGTCACGATCCCAAAGAGCGCGATGATCGCCAGATGCGGCGTGTTCCGCCGGGGATGAATTTTTCCTAAAATCGCAGGCAGGAGGCCTTGGCAACTCATGCCGTAGAGCAGCCGCGATCCCATCAGGTAGTTCAGCAATGCGGTATTACTAATCGCGAAAATGGTGATGCCTAGGTAGACGCGATCAATGCCCGCAAACCATGGAGCGGCCCGATGGGCGACTTCCATCAGCGGCGTTTTACTGGCTGCTAATTCTCTCCATGGAACGACGGAGACTGCCGTAATGGCGACTGCCATGTAAATCAGCGTGGCTAGGATCATCGCGCCGATCAGTCCAAATGGGATGTTCTTTTTCGGGTTTTGCACCTCCTCACTCACGTTGAGAATATCTTCAAAACCGATGAAGGAGAAAAACATCAGCACCGCTCCTTGGAGGACCAGAGCCAGAGTCAAGCTGGAGCCGCTCCCTGTGGCGAGCGGTGGCGTTTCTAGATAATTGACCCCTCCCCAGTAGCGCATTCCCACGGCAATGATGAAAAGCAAACCTGCTGTCTCCACGAGAGTGCAAAGCACATTCAGCCACATGCTCTCCCTGATGCCGCGGAAAATCACGCAGCCAATGAGGAGAACGATGAGGATCGCTGTGAGCTTCACCGGAAGCACTGGGCCGCAAATTTTTGTGAGGTTTTCTGCGATCGCTTGGGCTCCTGTGGCCATGCTGGTCAACCCACTCATCATCACCGCCAGTCCGGTGATGTAGCTGATCGCCGGGCGGCCCAGGGCGCGCTGTGTCACATAGGCCGCTCCTCCTGCCTTTGCATATCGCCCGCCGACGCAGGCGTAGGAAAGTCCCGTCAAAAGCGCTGCGATCATCGCCGCGAGAAACGCCAGCCAAATCGCATTTCCTAGCGAATCTGCCGCCCGCCCCACCAAGGCATAAATCCCTGCGCCAAGCATCGACCCCAATCCATAAAACAAAACCTGCCAACCACCGATCATCGGTTCTAGGCGAGAGACCGGATCTTTTGAAACGGGAGAATCATCGGTCAGCATCCGGAGAGAATGCCGAAACTACCATGCAAAGCACGCGGAAAAAAAGAGAACTCCGCACCTTGCGCTGGTGCTCCTTCGTGAATTTCATTATCAACCCCGCGCCAGCGTAGGCAAAAATTTTCTCATGATTACTGATCTCACACTCATCAAGGCAGGCACGGGCGTCCTAACAAAAGCGGACGATGGTAAGCTGGACCGTGCCGCTCTCGTGCATTTGGTTTCTGCGATCGCCGGGCTGATGGACGCGGGCCATCGTTGCCTGTTCGTTTCTTCGGGAGCCGTCGGTTCTGGAGTTTCCGCGTTGGGCCTCACGGAATACCCATCCGACACGGCGACTCGCCAAGCCTGCGCTGCGGTGGGGCAGGCCAAGTTGATGCAAACCTACAGCAGCTTATTTTCTAACTTCGACATTACAGTGGCGCAGGTTCTCCTGACGGCAGCGGATCTAGGCACACCAGAACGTGCGGGCTATGTTTCAGATACATTAGGGCGTTTGCTTTCGGAGCCGCGCATTTTACCGATCATCAATGAAAACGACTCCGTCGCGGTGGAGGAATTAAAATTTGGCGACAATGACATGCTCTCGGTCCGCGTCGCGAAATTGGCTGGCGCCACGCGGATGATTTTATTAACGAGCGTCGATGGTTTGTTAGATCCTGATACGCATCAGCGCATCCCGGAAGTCGCGGACATCGATCATGTTTTCCGCCATGTGCGGGAGGAAAAAGGTCGTTTTTCGATGGGCGGCATGGCGTCGAAACTCGCTGCGGTAAAATTCGCAGTGGATGCTGGGATCGAGACTCACATTGCCCATGGTCGTCACCCAGAAAGGCTTGCAGATATTGTCGCGGGGAAAGGAATTTCTACCCGGTTTCTAGCGGGAAAAAAGTTTCTATAAAGCGCACACTTACGCAGCTTGCCTCTTCAAGAAAAATCTCAGTTAGTTGACCTATGCGAATTCTATTTTCACTAGCCGTTTTATCGATTCCGTTTCTCCTCAACAGTTGCGGCACAGGCTATGGGCGTGTTGGGCTCAATGACGCGCCGAAAGTAGTAAATGTTTCCTCCTATGATCCAAAGGAAAAGCAGCGTGCCGGTGATTCATTTTCTTCTAGCGATGTCTCCGCGCTAAAACGAAACGGCGCGCAAGGTCTGATCGCACGCTGCGGGAAAGGAAAATTACTGGACGAGAAATGTGCCGATTTCCTATCAGCCGCAAATCGTCAGGGTATGATGCTAGGAACCTACTATTATGTGCTGAAAGGCATCGATCCCGTTTGGCAAGCAGACCAATATATCAATCGTTTGCAGGAAATCGCCGCCAGTCGTGGGCTGCGTGGGCAAAAAATCCTATTGGTTGGAGATTTCGATACAAAATCTAGCCCTGCAGATTTGGTCGCTTTCATCAATCGCGTAGAGCAACGAACTGGCGTTTTGCCCGCGATTTATTTGGAAAATAGTAATCAACTTCGCAGTGCTTTAAGCAACGCTTCCGCTGCGCAAAAACGTCGCATTTCCCAGTGTCCCTACTGGATCGCGCTGTATGCGCCGACAGATCGCTTTCGCACGCCGCGTGATCTGATGAAGGCCTACGGTGTTTGGAATGACTGGGCCATGTGGCAATATGCAGGCGTGGAATGGGAGCGCCGCTCGGTTTCAAAACATTACAATCATGGCCCGTGGAGATCGTCGAAATATTTTGGTACGATGGATCGCCCGCTGGAACACAATGCTTTTAATGGCTCGGTGGGAGATCTGAACGCATTTTGGGCAAAGCACTCTTGGCAGCCATAGTGGAATTTCTTTCATGTTCGCTAAATTTTTTGGCATCGATTTTACTGCGAGTGAAATGCGACCTATCTGGGTTTCAGGCACGCGCGTAATTAAAAATGTTTAAAAAAACTTTCACTCTCCCAAAATCTGCGTAGGTTAGCTTTCGCTTTAGAGAAACCCATTTCGAAAGTCAACTAACACGAATGACTGTAGCTGCATTCCAGCAACATAGCGCACATCAAGCCTATCTTCTGGGATCCTTACCGTAACGTGAGAGATTGGCTGTCACTTACCATATGCGGCGTGGGGGTTTCTAAATGAAGCCAAACCTTACTTTCACCAAGCCCGAGATCACAAAACCCAAGCCTATTTCATAGCAAACGCACAGCCATTAGGATTATGAAAGATCGTTCAAAACATACCGCAAAGATCCTGAAAATTTCAGCATCCACAGCGCTTATCGCTGCCATCATCTTAAGCTATAAAATAAGCAATCAACCAGAGGAAAAGGCAGCACCCAAGGTGGAAATTCGGAAGAAATCCTCTGTTGCTCGGAAGGTTGCAGAGGTGCCAGCTCCGGTGGGGTCAGCCGTGGAACAACTACCCGCAGAAGAGGCCGCAGAATCACCGCCCAGCGATCTCGCTTCCATTAGCCCTACGAACGGCGGCTTCCAGAAAGGTAGCTATTTCAACTACAGTTGCGCTTGCTGTGGTGATCATCTTCAGTATGTGAAGATTCTGACCAAGGAGGGGCTTACATGGCCAAGAATCCAAGAAGGTATCACCGACGGAACTGCCGTCCACAATCTGCAAGTGCGGGAGGAAGAGGCCATCTTGCTCATCCCAATCAATCCTCACAAAGCTGTGGCGATAATGAAGGCTTACATTGAGCACGAACTGACAAACCTGGCAACCCGAGTTGCCCGGGCAAATTGGGATACTAGCCGAGAATCAATTAAGGCCGGAGATTTGGTTTCTTTCAATACTCTGTTAGCCAAGGTCCCTAATAAAAGTTTCCTGCCGATGGTGCATGAGTCTTTGGAATATGTTAGTCATTCGTACTCGCACATAGACGCTATCGTCCGCGCTGCAAAAGGCCGTGATATTTATGATCGTGTGGTAGTTTACGCAACACTGGCTGACAGCCGATTAATCGGCAAAGGGCCAGCATTGGCTGAGTTACAAAAGTTTATTGGTTCAGGTCCAGATGAACCTGATTCCGGTTATGCCTCCGCAGTTTATTCAATTCTTCTGAGTAGAAGCCCAGAAAAGGCAACTGTCTATTAAGACCACAATACAACAAATAACCATGCATATTGAATGTTATTAATTTCATAAAAATTCTCCAAAAAAACCCCGACATATGAAATACACTAAAACAACGTTATATCTCACAGGGCTGGCTTTAAGTAGCTCTGTCACGATGGCTCAAACAGTCAACGCTGCTCCCCCGCCTCCATCGCATGTATCGCGAGATAACTTGCCAAACGTCACACCCGGCGGCGCGACAGCTGCCAGTTTTGAATTAACGAGTGTGGCCACTTTTCAACAGCAGACCGTTTGGGAGGGATGGACATTTACAAGAAGTGCAGGTATAGTGCGTGAAGGACAGGCCTTTGCGACAGATGTTAACTTCACTCAAGGAACTCATGGCGCCTACCTTCAGCAAGCGTCATCAGTAAGAAGAGCACAGACCCTTAGTGATGGTATCTATCGTATCACCTTACAAGCGGCACCCCGCATCAGAGGCGGTAATTTCGAAGCGCAAAAAATTGAGGTCCTGGCGGGAAGTTCCGGTGGCAATGGAGGTACTGTGCTCCACACGCATACATTCACAGAACCAGGACTCATAAATATCGTCTCACTGCCTTTCAGGCACGTAGGAAACGGCAGTATTGAAATTATGATCCGTGGGGTGGGAAATGGAACTGCCGATGTATCTGCGGTCATCGATAATGTGGTGATAGAGCCAATACGTCGCTGGGATCTTGCTGAATCATGGCAAACTGGGAGCGGGGGAAACGTAGCGGCAGCACCATCAGCCAGTTCCACTGTGGAAATTCGAAGTGGAGTTCGAGTTGCTATCGACACAGGCACAGCAGCAAATGCAGGGTTTATGCGGGTGAGAGGTGAGTTATTGACGCCTCAGCACACTACCACTACCAATGCAACGTCACTTACTTTCGATGAGATGCATTTGGATGGGAATAATGCTCGATTCCAAATAGGCGCACAATTTCTATCGTATGTCCTACCTTTCAATATCAACTTCAGACCCGGCGCCCGCCCCGCTAATACGACGACAGTATTGGCCGGATTTGGGGATAAGTTCATTGCTGTGGATAATGGCGCGGAGTTAGCGCTGTTTGGAAGACGTGCTGCACCTTATGCTGAGCTTGAGAGGACAGCCTTGCCAAATGCCACCACTGTCAATATCTTGGATACCCCGAACATCGGTTCATGGGGGCCGAATGATGAGGTTGTAATCACCAGTACTGCAGGTCAGCGCACTACGGCTGGCGTCCCTGCCAACACCGGGACTGATCCATGGCTGCAAGCTGAAAGACGGCTTGTCGGTGGTATTACTCTAGCACCGGGTTCTTCAACTCTAAGAGTACTAACCCTCAATAGTGCACTGAGCCATAGGCACAGCGTGGTATCTGCGAGTGGCATGCGAAATCTCGCACCAGCTAGGGATTGGAGCTATGATGCGCGTGCGTATGCTGTGAGACTCTCCAAAAACATCGTGATCGACGGAGGAGTTACCGGCACTAATACGAACTACGGTGGCCATGTCATGGTCATGGGTGCCCCCGCTAACAACCCCGATGGCAGACGCGCGGGTAGAGCCAATATCATGGATGTGAGATTTAATCGAATGGGACAAGCTGGCCTGCTGGGCCGCTATCCATTTCACTGGCATCTCTTGGCAAATGATGGCGGAGGCCAAAGATTTGTGAATAACGTGATCGTAGATTCATTCAATCGTGGAATTGTTATACACGGCACCCACAATACTCTTGTTCAAAATAACGTGGTTTTTAACCATCAAGGTCACGGTATTTTCCTTGAGGATGGCGCCGAAGAACGAAACTTAATTCTGGGTAACATGGTAGTCGGTGGCAGAAAGTCACAAACCGGGTTTCATTTGTTGGATTCAGAGAACTCGCTGAGCAATGTCACGAGTCAGTCTCCATCTTCCTACTGGATTACCAATCCAAACAATACCATTGAAAACAACATCGCGACAAGCACCTTAGGCTCAGGTTTTTGGTTTGCTTTACCCGATGAGCCGGTAGGAGCCTCAGCAAGCGATCCAAGATTAAACGGTATCAGACCCCGCACCAATGACTTAGTATCTTTCCAGGGGAATAGGGCATTTAGCACTCGGTTAGGATTTGACCTGAATGACGGCTTAAATGATGACGGTAGTGTAAACCTCAGTCAACCTTGGCAACCTAGGACTAGAGGTCAGAGATTGCAGACGGGTTTTGCTTTTGCTAACACTATTGGCGTTTACACAGGCTTAGGTACAGAACTTGGTGATTATTATTTCGATAATTTTTCTCTGATCGATAATGAATTTGCAACGATGGCGGCATCTTATTCTGAATTCAGAAACACTCTTTTCGTAGCGCAGACCAGTGAAGCTCTTAGTCGATCCCCACGCGCAGCCTTGCGACTTTATGATGGGCCTGCCTATTTATTAAATAGTCATTTTGTCGACTATCATGTCCCCGAGGCTAGTCTAGCAAGTATGTTTGGAGGCGCCGTTCCTCGTACCAACTGGCGACTAACAGCTAGCTCGTTTGCTCCCAACGAGGCACCAACTATCAATCTAGAGATTCGAAATGATCTATCTAGACAAATGAAAACCATCGTAGATGCCGACGGCACGTTATTCACTGGCGGAGCAGGTCGGGTAATTGTCACAGACCATCCTATCCTACGTGACCCAAGTGGCCCTTCAAATGCTGGTAGCAAACGAACAGGTGCTCATGTAAGCACTCTAAAATATGGGAGTATGATTATCACTGGAAATGGAACAGAATTTGCTTGGAAGTTTACGCGCAGACGTGGTACGGACGCCGCTGTATCTCAAATTGCAAATGATGCTGTAGCAAATCGTATTTTTATGCCAATTGTGTCTCCCTCGTCAGCTACAGATACATTTAGCTATGACGTTACATTCCCTAATGGCGTACCTGCACCTACCTCAGGATCAAATAGAGATGCCACCATGCATTTCCGAGACATGGATCAAGGTGATTCTGTGATACTAAGGTTCGCGGGATATCCCACTAGTGCTCGCGATCCTTTTGGAACAAATTTTCCTACCCCTAATGCTGTTCTTCAAAGAGCCTCTAGTTTGGCTACTTTGAATACAGCAACCGTACCATCATTCTTCAGGGACGCGAGCGGTACGCTCCATGTCAAATATGTGCGTGGAACGGCTAATAAGCTCGAACATCAGGAGATTATTGGAATCACATTGCGTTAACTTATTTTGATTCGATAAGCAGTAATTGAGGATCTAGAGATAAATTATATGTGGATATAATAGAATTAGTTCTGCTTCCCTAGTCACTGGTCATCCTGATTACTCTTAAACTATAATCAAAATTGAATCCTCACCCGCCACGTTCTTAAAATGACGTGGCGGTTTTTTGTATGCGGCGTATCGCACGCCATCAGCCACTTGACACCATTAGAGACATTCATACCCATGCATGATATCGGGGATGGGTTCTCAGACTTCGATGAGATTCACGTGAAAACGCATGATAGCTTTATGTTTGATTGATTCCTTTTTCTAACAAATTTGCAGATTTGAATCATTTCACGGAGCTTTCAACCAATGTCACCTGTCCTGGCTTGGCAAACTACAACGTTCTCTTGCGAGCGGATCGCATTGAGCATCGCGCCAAGTAGAATGACACCGGAGAGGAGTCGAAGAATCAGCTTTAGTCGGTCGTTGCGCCAGAAAGAATGAGACCCGGATGAAGCACTATCTGGGATCATGAGTCACAAGAGCAAAGAAGAATATCTGGAGAGCTGCCGCCAACGCGATCCAAGCCGGAATCGGTTGGGAAAAAGTGCGATGATCGACGAGGCGGAGCGAGCCGTCATCATGCCAATTGACCCTGTTCATGACTCCTTCATGGCTGTTTTTTGACCTTGCTCAGACCAGCAATCAGCCGACGCATCCCATTTTGCGCCTCCTTATGCCTTCTCCAACTGAGAATTCTGGGTTTAATCAGCTGTAGATTTACAAATATTTGAGAGATACGGTTTATTGTTCACCCTCCTTTTCCGCAGCAGTAATATTGATCTGGATGCGCGCTAAGACCTTGTTTCCGTCTTCGTTCATGTAGCGGATTTCTGCTGCGCCGGGAGTGCTGGGCGATCACTCCAGTGGGTGAACCGTCCTTGGTGTAAGCCCATTCTGCATAAGTTCCGTCTTCGGTTGCTTTGGGAACGATGGTGATAAAATCGCCAGGATTGTTTGGCCCGATCCACTCGATTTTCACTTCCGATCCGGCAACAGCTTCTGCTGCGGCAGAAATGGAGATTTCCGCCTTGGTGATGTCTGCCCCAGCGAGAACCTGATTTCCTTGTTCATCCTAGAATCCGCAGTTAGGGAGCGGATGAGTGGTGTGTCATTGGGTCATGTGGTGGCGGATGGGGTGGCTTGGGCGGGATCAAATAGTGGCCACGACGGAAATTGACCCGTGGCTAGATTCAACTGCGGCGCAGTTTGGCTCAACCATTGCTCAAGCCTTTGGTAGGCTTGTTTCAGGAAGCTCGCGAACTTGTTGCTGACTGCCAGTTTGACGATTTTTCGCCGTCGCTTAGGAATCATTTTTGCGGGAATGAGCAATAGCTCATTGGCCATGTCGAGTGCCTGGTCGACAACTAGCCGCTTGAGGCGGGTGTTCTCCTTTTCGAGTTCTTTGAGCCGTTTCAAGGCGTCCTTCTTGACGCCGGAATACTGGCTCTTCCAACGCTGGTAGGTCGCCATGCTCACCGAAATGAGCCGACAGGCTTCCCCACTGTCTTGCCGCTGGCCAATGCCTCTTCGGCGGTCCGCAGTTTCTTGATGATCTCCTCGGGAGTGTGTCGTTTTCTTTTCATGGGAGTCGATGGCGCTCACGCGCCGGGACTCTCATAACAGATGGGCCGGTTTTTGGAGCATTCCACCCGATGAGCAGGATCAAATCGAGGCCAAACTGATCGAATTCGCTGACCCGTTACGATGTTCATTGATCCTGACCACTGGTGGCACTGGTCCCTCGCTTAGAGACGTGACCCCCGAAGCGACCGAAGCAGTTTGCGAGAAAATCATGCCCGGGTTTGGTGAACAAATGCGCCGCGAATCATTGAAATATGTTCCTACTGCGATTCTATCCAGGCAGACCGCAGGGATTCGCAGAAAGACTTTGATTGTAAATCTTCCAGGGAAGCCCAAAGCCATCGAAGAGTGCTTGCAAGCTGTCTTCCCAGCCATTCCCTATTGTATCGATCTCATCGGTGGCCCGAGGATGGAAACTCACGAGAGCGAAATGAAAGTCTTTCGCCCGAAAGAATGAGCAAATGGAAACGTTTAAATCTTTAAACTTTGCTTTCTGAATCTATCTCGATAGATAAAACGAATTAGGAACATTTGATGATGTTCGAGTGCAAGACTCTTACTTTCCATGGGACCAATCAGGCAACTCAAATCCAATAATGAATAAAACACTTTTCATATCTGCCGCCATTTTCGCCACTTCAATAGCGATCAGCACTCTACAGGCTGCTGAAAAAATCAAGGTCTTGATCGTGGATGGACCTCAGGAGGTTCATGAATACGAAAAGACAACGCCTCTGATGAAGGAGATCCTTGAGAAGCTGATAAATTTGAAGTCGGACTTTCACGATCATCCCCAGAGACCTGTAAGGATGGAAGTCATGCTCCGGAATTTAGCAAATATGATGTGGTCGTGATCAATGAAGGATTTGTTTCTAACGACTGGCCGGAACCTACCCAAAAGGCTTTTGAAAAATACATGGCGGATGGAGGCGGGATGGTCAGTTTCCACGCCGCTAACAATGCCTGGCCTCAGTGGAAAGAGTATAACAAAATGACTGCGGTCGGCGGATGGGGGAGCCGCAATGAAAAGAGTGGGCCCTATCTCTATATCAACGATGCAGGCGAGGTGATTCGCGATACTACTCCCGGCCCAGGAGGATCACATGGTCCGCAGCACGAGTATGACATCAAAGTGCGCGAGCCGGAACATCCGATCATGAAAGGTTTGCCAGCCGTTTTCAAGCACGGCCCAGATGAGCTTTATGATAGGCTGCGCGGACCAGCTGAAAATGTCACCATCTTAGCAACCGCCTTTTCATCTATAGATCAAAAAGGCACGGGTCGTCATGAGCCGGTCTTTATGGTCATCAATTACGGAAAAGGTAGGGTCTTTCACACCGTTCTAGGTCATGCGGTGAAGCATCTGAAGGAAGGTAGCTTTCAGACGACTTTCCAGCGAGGAACCGAGTGGGCTGCGACAGGCAAGGTCACCATCCCTGTTCCAGAGGGTTTTCCTAGTCAGGAGCAAAATTGATAGTCATCTCGACTGCGAGAATTGTACGAAACCTCCGAAAACCCGCTTTATTGGGCCTCTCGTTTTTTCGAATACGGTTTTTGAAGAATTTTCATTTTTGAGGCATGATTGTCGGGAGATTTTTAATCTTCGGTGAGGGGTGGATTGTGGAAGAGGCTTGTGAATGCAGTTTGGAAAGCTGTTGTGAGCCGTCTTAGAGACTTCAGTAGCCATTTCATGAGCTGAAAAAATTCACTCAGTTCAAAGCTGAATTTTACCCTACTGGTAGTGAAACATTTAACATGATCGACTTTGTGATGCGTCCGCCCATGAATGCTTCGGGCAATGTGGTGGAGGCTAAAGGCACTATTGGATTCTGCAGTTGGGCGTCAACTGCCGCTGGTCTTGCTTCGCGGCTTGCCACTTCTGGTGAACAACTCACATTAGACGATCTAAACCAATATGCAGATAAGCATCAGCTCAACATCCTCAGCTGGACCACCAGCAAAGCTTGGCGCGGAGAAATGAACGACTGGGATATGCAATCTACTGATTTTGAAAATTACACTAAGACCTTCGACCTTTATGCGAATGCTTGGAGCAAAGGGTTTGCCGATTTTAAACAGAAACATCGCTTACCTGATGAAAAAATGTTAGGCTACGGAGTGTCCACCGGTGGTCAATGTCTTCATCGTCTCGTGATGCGTTATCCCGAACTATTCTCAGCCGTCCATATTGATCTTTCTGGCTCATTCTGTGAGCCCACCACAGCAGCAAAAGATGTTCATTATCTTGTTACGATCAGCTCAGCAGAACATTCGAGTGAAAATGCACTTCGGTTCTTCCATCGCTGTAAAGAAGCTGGATACTCAAAAATTCTTTCTTATCCAAGCAAGCTGCCGGATCACGAAAGTAGCTTTAGCGAAAGTCAGCTGCGTGAAGCGTTTTTTGATATGTATCTGAATCGAGAGAACTTTGATGCCAATGCACCCGTTTTTATCTATGATTACGCTTCGTTCATTTTGGTAAATAGTGAACAACGAGCTATATTCGGCAAGAAATATCAACTTCCCGTGCCAAATCAAAAATTCAAAGAGATCCTAGAATATGAATAGAAACATCGTTCTCAGCGTGCTTGTAATATTAAATGTTATTATTTTTGGAGCTAAGTTTTCTCAGAAAGGCTCTGCTGAAATCAAGACGCAAGTCATAACCCAAAAAGTTTCCAAAACTCGCGAAGGCGATCAAGTTCAACAACGAGTTGTTAAAGACGAAATCTCCGATCTACCCGAAAAAACTCAAATCCCGCCTCACCTGATTGCGAGAGTGGAAGCCTTGAAATTGAAGCATAAGGAACACTTCGAGGCTTTTATGAAAGAAGAGGCTATTATCAAAAGTGCCGTCGACGCCGATAAGGATTTTCCCAGGTGGGTAACCGATATAGTAGATTTAGGTTTATATGATATTCGAAAAATGCTGCCGAATCTTGGATTTCAGAAAAATGAAGAAGAGCTCATTCGCAAAGAAACTGATGCGTATCTGGAACATATCAAACAGAAAAAATATGTATTTCATGAGACATACGAAAAGCTCTTAACAACTACAGAAGGAGTGTCTACTTTAGAAAATTTGTTTTCTAAAGTAGACCCAAAAAAGCCTTAGAAGACATCAATCAACTGGCAATTCAAGATTTGCAAAAAAAGTATCCAGGCAAATATTCTGCAAGCGCCGATGCTAGATTTTTATCAAGTGAAAGAAATTTCAGAGGTATTCATCACAGTGAGATTTTCATCAAAACTGTTACTTCCGGTTTAGGCGAAGAATCTCGCCATAAATTTTCTAATTGGATCCGAAATTACCAAATAACTGAAATGGAAAATAATATCTCCTGGAAAATGTTTGATGTAACAACTGCTGTGGGCTTAACGACAGAAAAACGAGACAAAATTTATAATATATATCTCGAGAATCCACAAGCAGAGCCAAGAGATTTAAGAGGAATTTTGAGTGAGCAAGAAATTCAAAAAGTCGTTACTTACAAGACCAACATTGACAAGAATCAAAAATGAAGACGTCGTTTCAAAATCTAGGGATTTGTTTGCTATCGACTACTGCGGTATTCGGGATTTATAGTTTTTCCCAAGCTCCAGAAAAACCGGGAAAGGCTCAAGAAACGGAAAAAAATCAAATCACCCATTCTAACGTGCGTGGTAGCGTTAATCAGCAAACTAGCATATCGGAACGATTTCCCGTCAAAGATCCCCAAATCTCTAGCCCTCCAGAACTGAGAGCTCGATTAGATAAAATCAGGGAAAAATCACCAGTAACTGTGATCCATTGGTCTAAAAGGGCTGAAGAACTACAAGAAATGGTCGAACGCAATGATAGAACCTCAACCTCGTTGAGAGAAGACAGCCACCCATCGGTTGGCGATATTATGAACTTAATCCATCTTTTAGAAATCAGTGATGCGGAAAAGCAGTTCATCGATCAAAAACGTAAAGCATGGGTAAAATCGGCTGAACAATATCTTACGGCAGATCGAAATGCGTATAACGATTTGCTTAAAACATCAGAGGGTGTTTCATTGCTAGAAAAGGCAGCATTAGAAAAAGCAGATAAACAAGCTAAGATGATTCAAGAATTTCTCAGCCAGAAAAGAAAGCATCATTTCCAAAGTTTCACGTCTGAATATGAATACGAAATTGTCAGGGATAAACGAGTCCAAGACTTAGTGAGCAATCCAGCATTCGATAAGCTAGTGCGTTCTCACCTCAGTGAGACATCCCTAAAAAGCTACGTAGAAGTCACCAACAACTACAAAACGGCGAAGCATGAAAATAACATTGTCTGGAAGCTCAACGAAACCACAATGAAAGCGAATCTAACAGACGCGCAGCGCCAGGCTGCCTACGAAGTGTATTCTAAGAACCCGAATGCCAAGCCAGAAGCATTGAAAGGCATCCTCACGGACGCTCAGATCAAGATGCTGGGGAAATAGGATGGATAGAAAGTGAGGGCTCACTGAAGTATCCCGTGCCAAATCAAAAATTCAAAGAAATCCTAGAATATGAATAAAAACATCATTCTTAGCGGACTTGCGATTTTAAATGTGATTCTCTTTGGTGCTAATTTCTTTTTCACGGACTTCGCTGAAACTAAGCAGCAAGTAATCGCTGAGCAAGGTTCCAAGGCTCATGAACTTGAGCAAACTCGACTGTCGATGATTAAGAAAAAAAATGATAGCGGTGAGCGAACTCGGCGGGAAATGGTTAGGAATAATCATTCCAGCCTGCGGGAAGAAAGTTTAGACAAATCGAAGGAAGCTGATAGCCAACTAAAAGAAAATCAAATTCCTCCTCACCTTGTGGCGAGAGTGAAGGCCTTAAAGTTGAGCCATAGAGAACAATTCGAAGCTTTCATGAATGAGGTTTCCCGCATCAATCAAGCGGTCGATTCAGAAAAAAATTATCCCAAATACGTAAATGATATTGTGGCTTTGGGTATTTATGATATTCGGAAAATAGCCCCTCGTCTTGGTTTTAAAAAAGACGAGGAACAACTCATAATCCAAGAGACTAATGCTTACTTGGATTACATCAAAAAGCAGAAATATGCATTTCATGAAACCTATCAAAAGCTCTTAAACACTTCAGAAGGATTGGATATTTTAGAGCAAATTTTCTCTAAGGGAGACAAGCAACAGCCATTGGTTGACATTCATCAACTTGCAATCCAAGAGCTAAAAAAGGTCCAAACAAGTATTCAGCAAGTGACGATTACGAAGGTCTGTTAAACGATACGTTTTATAAAGGCGTTCACCAAAATCCGATTTTTTTAAAAACTGTAAATTCTGGGCTAAGCGAAGAATCCCGGAACAAATTAGCTATTGGGTTGCGGAACTATGAAATCACAAATATTGAAAGAAATATATCTCAGAATGTGTTCAACGCATCAGTCGCTGCTACCTTAACACCAGATCAGCGCGATAAAGTTTATAATTTTTACCTGATAAATCAAAATGCAGAGCCGAAAGATTTAAAAGGAATCTTAAGTGAGCGACAAATTCAAAAGATCATCAATTACAATATCAATACCAACCTTCGCGGAAATCAAAAATGAAAGCGCTGCTTCAAAATTTTGGTATTTGTGCGCTATCGCTTATTGCGGCATGGAACGTCTATAGTTTGTTTGAAGCTTCAAAAAAAAAACCAAGAAGCGCCGCAAAGTCAAAATGGCAATCGAACTGTGAAGAATGAGCGCGTTGCTGACCAAGCTAGCATGGCAGAGCGGTTCTCTGTCAAAAAAAGTTCAATTTCAAGAGATGGAATATCTCCAGAGCTGAAAGCTCGATTAGATAAAATCAGGGAAAAATCACCAGTAACTGTTCTCCATTGGTCTAAAAGGGCTGAAGAATTACAAGAAATGGTCGAATACATTGATAGAACCTCAATCTCGTTGAGAGAAAATAGCCATCCATCGGTTGGCAATATTCAGAACTTAGTCCATCTTTTAGAAATCAGCGATGCG